>NZ_JACYNS010000019.1:0-37956 GCF_014839405.1 Frigoribacterium sp. CFBP 13605
GAGCCCGAGCGCCCGCAGGTACCGCGGCAGCTGCCCGATCTCCGCGAGCGACACCGGCAGGCGCAGCGGCGAGGACGGTCGGGTGCGCGGCGCGTCCCAGACGGCCGCCCCCACGACGTCCCGGCCGGCGTCCGCCACGGCCACGTCGACCGTGCGACGGCCCGCCGGGATCGACCGCATCATCGCGGAGAAGAGGTCGACCAGACGGGCATGCCGCCGCCGCCCGCGCGGGACGAACCCGAGCATCACGGGATCGTCGCGGAACCCCTCGGCGAGCACGGCGGCGGCCGCGTCCAGCTGGTCCGGGCGGGCGGCGGTGATGGTCACGTCGGGCACGCTGTCTCCTCGAATGATTCGTCATGACTGACGGATTCGTCAGTCGTGACAGAATGTAGCCAGACATCCCGCCCGACACGTGAGAGGCCGCTGTGAAACCGGACGACGAAGAGGCGCGGGTCGCCCCCTCGAGGACGTCCCGCCGCACGCGCGACACGCGTCGCAAGCTGGTCGAGGCCGGCGTCGTCCTCTTGCGGCGGGCCGACTACGCCGCCGTCCCCGTCGCCGAGATCACGCAGCTGGCCGATGTCGGCCTCGGCACGTTCTACAACCACTTCGCCGGCAAGGACGCGTTGTTCGACGAGGCCGTGCAGAGCGTGCTCGACGCGCAGACCGAGCGCATGGCGGCGCTCGGGCGCGCGGACGACTCCCCCGTGACGACCGCGGCGATCGCGATGCACGTGGTCCTCGGACTGGCCGAGAGCGACCCGGCCGTGGCCGTGGTCGTCGCGCGCAACGGCCTGCGCCTGCTCGACGCCGAGGCCGCGCTGGTGCCGCAGGCACGGGCTCTCGTGCAGGCCGGGCAGGCGGCGGGCTCCTTCGCCGAGCTGGACGTCGACCTGGCGCTGTCCCTGGTCGGCGGCAGCCTCCTCGGCGGGCTGCACACCTGGTGGTCGACCCCCGAACTCGTCACCCCCGCGTGGACGGTCGAGCTGGTCGCCCGCGTGCTCGTGGCCCTCGGGTGCGACCTCGGGGACGCTCGCCGCGCCTCCTCGTCCGGTCTCGACCGGGTGACCGGGCGCGACGCGGGCTGACGCACCGAGCCGCACCGCCCCGAGCCGCACCACACCGGGCCGCACCGGGCCGAGCCACACCTCGCCTGATCGGCGAAGATGGTCCGGTGACCACTCCGGCGCCCGTGACGAGCATCGAACCCCGTCCCTACGATAACCCCGACGTGCAGCAGCTCGTCGAAGGACTGCAAGAGCTGTACGTCGAGATCTACGGCGGGCGCGACGACAGCCCGATCGACCGCTCCGAGTTCGAGCTGCCGAGGGGCACGTTCGCCGTGGCCTACGAGGCCGGCGAGCCCGTGGCGCTCGGCGCCTGGCGCCTGCTGCCCGACGGACGGGCCGAGCTGAAGCGGATGTACGTGCGGCCCGACCGGCGCGGGCACGGCCTGTCGCGGCTCGTGCTGCACTGGCTCGAACGGTCGGCCGCACACGCCGGCGTCATCGAGATGGTGATCGAGACCAACGTGGCCCACGACACCGCGATCCGTCTCTACGAGTCGGCCGGCTACCGGCCGATCGCGGCCTACGGCCACTACGCGGACGACGAGGGCACGGTGTCGCTCGGCCGCACCCTGGACGGCGCCCCGACGCACGGGTCCGGGCTCGCCGAGGCGGCCGGGCCGTCGGACGGCGCCCGCCCCACCGACTGAGCGGGCCGCAACGCCCGACCCGGTCGGCTCGACGCAGCGATCCGGTCGCCCCGACACGGCGACCCGGCCGACCGCGTCGGGCAGCTCGTGGCCCACGAGGTGACCGTTCGTCAACCCCCGGCCGGCACTCGGCCCCCGACGGCTCGGTCGTGGTTCGTTCGTCGGCGAGGCCTGCGCACCCCGCCCGGCCCGATCGAGGAGGACCCCTGGCCGAGCCGGCGACCCGCGACGTCCCGCAGCCCCAGACCGGAGGCCCGGCCGTCGGGCAGTCCAAGCTGAAGCAGGCGATCACGGGCCCGCTGCTCTACCTCTTCATCCTCGGCGACGTGCTCGGAGCCGGGATCTACGCCCTGATGGGAACCCTGTCGGCCGAGGTCGGTGGGGCGCTCTGGGCCCCGCTCGTGCTCGCCCTGCTCCTGGCGCTGCTGACCGCGGGTTCGTACGCCGAGCTCGTCACCAAGTACCCCAAGGCAGGAGGGGCGGCGATCTTCGCCGAGAGGGCGTTCCGTCGGCCACTGGTCTCGTTCCTGGTCGGCTTCAGCATGCTGGCGGCCGGCGTGACGAGTGCGGCGGGCCTCTCGCTGGCCTTCGCCGGCGACTACCTCGGCACCTTCGTCGACCTGCCCCCGGTGCCGACCGCCATCGCGTTCCTGGCACTCGTCGCCCTGCTCAACGCCCGGGGCATCAGCGAGTCGTTGCGGGGCAACGTGGTCATGACCGTCGTCGAGGTGAGCGGCCTCGTCATCGTGATCGTGGTCGTGGCCGTGATGCTCGGCGGCGGGGGCGGAGACGTCTCGCGCGTCGGGGAGTTCCCCGTCGACGCGAACCCCGCCCTGGCCACGCTCGGTGCGGCGATCATCGCGTACTACTCGTTCGTCGGCTTCGAGACGAGTGCGAACATCGCCGAGGAGGTGCGCGAACCGAGTCGGGTCTACCCTCGCGCCCTGTTCGGCGCGTTGGCGACGGCGGGCGTGGTCTACGTGCTCGTCGGGCTCGCGAGCGCCGTGGCGTTGCCGCCGACCGAGCTCGCGGACTCGACCGGTCCCCTGCTGGCGGTCGTCGCCGCGACCGGCGTCGGCGTGCCCACCTGGGTGTTCAGCCTCATCGCCCTCGTGGCCGTCGCCAACGGAGCGCTGCTGACGATGATCATGGCGAGCCGCGTGACCTTCGGCATGGCCGAGCAGGGGCTGTTGCCCCGCTCGCTCGGTGCGGTCCTGCCCCGGCGGAAGACGCCCTGGGCCGCGATCGCGGTCACCACGGCCGTCGCCATGGCGTTGACCACCGTCGGCGACATCAGCGTCCTCGCCGAGACGGTCGTCCTGTTGCTGCTGTTCGTGTTCATCAGCACGAACGTGGCCGTGCTGGTGCTGCGTCGCGACCGGGTCGACCACGCGCACTTCCGCGTCTGGACGGCCGTGCCGGTGGCCGGCGTCGCGTCCTGCCTGCTGCTGATGTCGCAGCAGAGCGGGCAGGTCTGGCTGTTCGGGGCGATCCTGCTCGCGGCGGGCACCGTGCTGTACCTCGTCGCGCGGGCGAGGAACCGGGCCACCGCGGGGCGCTGAGGCGCCGCGGCCGGACACCGGCCGGCGCGATACCGGCCGGAGACGCAGAGGAGGCGCGGTGCCGGGATCACCGACACCGCGCCTCCTCGGGTCATCGCTACTCGACGGTGATCGACTGGGCCTTCATCGCGGCCACGGTCTTCTCCTGGCCCGACTCCAAGGCGTCGAGGAGGGTGCCGTCACCCGAGGCGGCCGCCCCGAAGCCGTCCGAGATGTCGCTGTAGGTCTGCGTCATCGTCGGTCCCCACGTGAAGGGCTGGATGTTCTCGGCGGCCTTCGCGAAGTCCTCGTAGATGGCCTGGTCGCCGTAGAACTCGACGCCCGAGGTCAGGGCCGGCAGGTCGGCGCCGGTCGTGGAGGCCGGGTACAGGTTGGCCTCCTTGTTCAGCGCCTCGAGCGACTCGGTCGAGGTGTTCAGCCACACCAGGAACTTCGACGCCTCGGCGGGGTGCTCGCTGCCCTTGAAGACGACGTTCGACGATCCGCCCCAGGCGGCCGACGCGGACTCGCCGTCCTTCCACTGCGGCATGGGCGCGACGGCCCACTTGCCCGACGTGTCGGGGGCGCCGCTCGAGATGGTGTTCGCACCCCAGACGGCCGAGACCCAGGTCCAGTCCTGGTCGGTGTTGTACGCGTTGTTCCACTCGTCGGTGAAGCTCGGCAGGGTCGTGACGAGGTCCTTCGAGATGAGGTCCTGCCAGTAGTCGGCGACCTTGGTCGAGGCCTCGTCGCCCATGTCGACCTTCCAGGTACCGTCCGCGGTGTCGAACCACTGGCCACCGGCCTGCGACACCAGACCGGCGAACTGGTTCACGTCGCCCTTGGCGAAGTTGGTGATGCTGCCGCCCATCTCCTTGATCGTCACGGCGTCCTCGGCGTACTGCTCCCACGTGGTGGGGACGTCGAGGCCGGCCTGCTCGAAGAGGTCCTTGCGGTAGTACAGCGCCATGGGACCGGAGTCCTGCGGGATCGCGTAGACGGAGTCGTCCTCGCCGAAGGTGACCTGGTTCCAGAGGCCGTCGGAGTAGTCGGCCTTCGCGGCGGAGACGCCCTCGCACGAGGCGATGTTCGCCAGTCCGTCCTGCACGCGGAAGGCGGGCAGGGTGTCGTACTCGACCTGACCGATGTCGGGGGCGTTGCCGGCCTGCAGCTGGTTGAAGAAGTTCTGGTAGGTGCCGCTGTTGCCGTTCGGCACGATCGAGACCTTGACCTGGATGTCGGGGTTCTCCTCGTTCCAGAGGGCGACGACCTTGTCCATGTTCGGCACCCAGGTCGTGAAGTTCAGGGTGACCTTGCCGGAGGACGCCTCGCACGAGGCGGAGTCGCCGGAGGCGCCGTCCGAGCCGCTGCCGGAGCTGCAACCGGCGAGGGCCATGGTCGAGACCACGGCGGCCGCCGCGATCGTGAGTACTCGGGATGTCTTCATCTGGTGTCCAATCGGGGTGCGGAGCCGGAGGGGCCGGCCACGGGAGGGAACGACGTCGTTGCCTTGCGGAGAGGAGGTCGAGGAGGTGCGGGTCGGTGGATCAGGACGGGAGCGGCGGATCGGGACGGCCGGGGCCGCGGGATCGGCTACTTGAGGCCGCCGGACCCCAGGCCGCTGCGCCAGAAGCGCTGCAGGCTGAGGAAGGCGACGAGCAGGGGGATGATCGAGACCAGTGCGCCGACGAGCACCAGGGTGCGCAGTTCGGGGTACTGGCTCACGTTGGAGTTCCAGGTGTAGAGGCCGAGGGTCACCGGGAAGAGCTCCTGGGACCGCAGCATCACCAGCGGCAGGAAGAAGTTGTTCCAGATGGCGACGAACTGGAACAGGAACACCGTCACGAGGGCGGGCGACATCAGCCGGATCGCCACGGTGAAGAACGTGCGCAGTTCGCTCGAACCGTCGATGCGGGCGGCCTCGACGATCTCGTCGGGGACGCTCGACGCCGCGTAGATGCGGCTGAGGTACACGCCGAACGGGCTCACGATGCTGGGCAGGAAGACCGCCCAGAAGGTGTCGGTCAGTTCGACCTTGCTGAAGATCAGGAACAGCGGCAGCGCCAGGGCCGTCGCCGGCACGAGCACGCCACCCAGGAAGATGTTGAACAGCGCTTCACGACCCCAGAAGCGGTACTTGGCCAGGGCGTAGCCGCACATCGCCGACAGGATCGTGCCGAGCGCGCCGGCGACCGTCGCGTAGACGATGCTGTTGAGCATCCACCGCGGGAAGATGCCGTCGTTGTACGTGAACAGCCGGCCGACGTTGCCGACGAAGTCCTGCGCCGACGTCGGCGAGAACCACAGGGCGGCGCTCGAGTTGAAGTTGTCGAGCGTCTTGGTCGACGACACCAGCAGCCAGAAGATCGGCACGAGGAAGTACAGCGTGAAGGCGCCCATGATGACCATGGCGGCCGTTCGCGACATCACGCTCTCGCGGGGCCCCCCGCCGCGTCGGCGAGCAGGGGTCGTCGCGTCGTCGAACGACTGGGCGGGACGGATGGGGGCGTCGACGGTCACTGGTCGGCCTTCCGCTGGGTCAACCGGAGGAACCCGATCGAGAGGATGAACGTGGCGACCGCGAGGACGACGCTGAACGCCGCCGCGAGGTTGAAGTTGGGCACCGAGGATGTCGAGTAGACGAGCATGTTCGGCGTGAAGGTCGACGAGATGGTCGACGTGAACTGGCGGAAGACCAGCGGTTCGGTCAGCAGCTGCAGGGTGCCGATGACCGAGAAGACGGCGGTCAGCACGATCGCGGGGACGACCAGCGGGATCTTGATCGACACGGCGATGCGCCACTGCGAGGCCCCGTCGAGGCGGGCCGCCTCGTAGATCTCGGTGGGGATCGCGAGGAGCGACGAGTAGATGATCAGCATGTTGTAGCCGACGAACACCCAGGTGACGACGTTGGCCACGGCCCAGAGCACCGTGCCGCCGTCGAGGAGGCCGGCCCGCGACGTGACGGCCGAGAACGGCGAGAGGCTCGGCGAGTAGAGGTAGCCCCACATGATCGCCGCGATGACGCCGGGCACGGCGTAGGGCGCGAAGAACGCGAGGCGGAAGAACCGCTTGCCGCGCAGCAGGGGCGAGTCGAGCAGCAGCGCGAAGAGCAGGGCGAGCAGCAGCATCACGGGGACCTGGACGACGCCGAAGAGCAGCACCCGGCCGATGGACGACCAGAACTCGGTGTTCTGGAAGACCAACGCGTACTGCGAGAGGCCGCCGAAGACCTGGGTCGGGGCACCGAACGTGCCCTCGCGTTCGACCTTCTGCAGCGACTGGAAGACGGCGTAGAGGATGGGCGTCAGGTAGAACGCCGCGAAGAGCGCCGCGAAGGGGACGATGAAGATCGCGATCGCCTTGCGGTACCGGAACGGCTTTCGCGGTCTCGTCGGACGCGGGGACGGCGGGGCGACGACGGCGGGCTCGGCAGCAGTCTGGGTCACACGGGGCCTCGGCTTCTTCGGCGGGTGTCCTTCACGAACGGCCGGAGGCCCTTCGACGGCGAAGGTTCACAGGGTTTCTGTGATCGTTCCCAGAGGATGACCCAAACGATCGGATGGCATTTTCTGGGAACGTTCACAGAGCTAAGCCCACGGTCGCCGGTTTGTCAAAGCGGAGGGGCCGACCGTGATCGTACGGTTACCCGACCGGCCGCCCGT
This sequence comes from Frigoribacterium sp. CFBP 13605, assembly GCF_014839405.1. Lineage (NCBI taxonomy): Bacteria > Bacillati > Actinomycetota > Actinomycetes > Micrococcales > Microbacteriaceae > Frigoribacterium > Frigoribacterium sp. CFBP 13605. The sequence continues at coordinate 6,927 of NZ_JACYNS010000019.1, forward strand.
CCTTCGCCCTCCGTGCGACCTCCGTTCGCCCTCCCGGGAACGATCCCGAGGGTCCCGGGCTCCGCTAGGGTGACCGACATGCCCGGTCCGAGATCTCCGCGTCGGCGTGCCACGATCCACGACGTGGCCGCCGAGGCCGGCATCTCCCGGGGCACCGTGTCGCGCGTGCTGAACAACGAACCGTACGTCTCACACCAGGCGCGCGAGGCCGTCGAGGCCGCCGTGGCCAAGGTGGGCTACGTCCGCAACGCGGCCGCGCGCAACCTCGTCACCCAGCGGTCGCGCGCGATCGCGCTGATCGTCCACGAGCCCCATTCGGTCGTGCTCGACGACCCGAACATCGGCAACATCCTGATCGGCACCAACGCCGTGCTGTCACAGGCCGACCACCAACTCGTCACGCTGATGATCGACTCCCAGCGCGACAGCGACCGCGTGGTCGAGTACCTGCGCGGCGGCTTCGTCGACGGGGCGATCATCCTGTCCGCCCGGACGGGCGACCCCATCTCGCAGGCCGTCGCCGAGCTCGGGCTGGCGGCCTCGTTCGTCGGCCACCCGAGCGACGCTCCCGACATCCCGTTCATCGGCATCGACAACCAGGCCGCCGCCGAGGCGATCGTGCGCCGACTCGTGTCGACGGGGCGCACCCGGGTCGGCATGCTCGCCTCGGGACTCGACCGCGACTCGGGCGAAGACCGCCTCGCCGGCTTCCGCGCCGCGCTCGACGACCTCTACGACCCGCACCTCGTGGTGCGCAACCCGTTCTACAGCTACTCGGCCGGCGTCGACGGCATGACCGAGCTGCTCGAACGGGACCCTCGGGTCGACGGGGTCTTCGCGGCGTCGGACGCCGTCGCCGCCGGGGCCCTCGACGTCCTCCACCGGCGCGGGATCTCGGTGCCCGGCGACCTCGGCATCGTCGGCTTCGACGACAGCTCGTGGGCGCTGCGCTGCACCCCGCCCCTCTCGACCGTGCGCCAGCCCGCCGAAGAGCTGGGCCGACGGGCCGCCCGCCAGGTCCTCGACCAGCTCGGCGGCACCGACGAGACGCACACCGCGCTCCTGCTGCCGACCGAGATCATGTGGCGCGAGAGCGCCTGACCCGTCCCCGGCACCACACGGGGAGGCGCGACGAGACGAACCCTGACCGCGTCGGTCAGCGCAACGCGGCCGCGAATCCCCGCAGGGCCGCGACCACCTGACGCCGCGCCTCCTGGTCGAGCCCTCGCGTCATCGCGTCCTCGACGCCCCGCACGGCGGCACTCGCCGTCGCCAGTTGGCGGCGGCCCGCCGCCGTCAACTCGGTCGGCAGTGCCCGCCCCGACGGTGCCCGGTCGGCCCGCCGCACGAGCCCGTCGCGCTCGAGCGACTGCAGCAGCACATTCATGGACTGTCGCGTGACGAAGGCGCCGCGGGCGAGCTCGGAGTTCGAGAGCCCGGGGCGCTGGGCCAGGAGTTCGAGGCACGAGTAGTGCGTGATCGTCATGCCCAACGGGCGCAGCTCGGCCTCCATGGCGGCGCGGAGGGCGCTCGACGCCTCCTTCAGCAGGTACCCCACGGAGGTCTCGAGGTCGATGGTCGACGCGGCTTGACTCATGTCAGTAGTCTGACATAGGTTCTGCTGTGTCAGTCAACTGACATCAATCGTCACGACACGAGAGCAGGCACCATGACCGCCACCGGCCCCGACTTCATCTCCCTCCAGGTCCGCGACGTTGAGCGCTCGGCCGCGTTCTACGAACGGCACCTCGGGCTCACCCGGCAGGACGGCCCGCCCCACGCCGTCGTCTTCGCCACGACCCCGATCGCGTTCGCCGTGCGGGGCCCGCTGCCCGGCGTCGACCTCGACGCGGCCCCGCTCGGTCGCGGCGTCGGCCTCTGGCTGCTCGCCCCCGACGCGCAGGCGATCCACGACGCCCTGGTCGCCGCCGACGTCGAGATCGCCACCCCGCCGGTCGACGGCCCCTTCGGCCGTACCTTCACCTTCGTCGACCCCGACGGCTACCAGGTCACCCTGCACGACCGCGCGTGACGCCCGTCGCCGCCCCCCGGACGAGGAGGCGCCGGACGAGGAGGCGCGGCGCCCGCCCGCCGCGGTGGTCGCGTCGGTCGGGCTCCGCGTCACTCGTGGACGTCGTCGTCGTCCTGGGTGCTGAGGTAGAGCCGGTGGCTCGTGACGATCAGCGAGAGCCAGCCGATGCCGCTGACCCAGCCGACGGCGACGTCGGTGAACCAGTGGGCCCCGAGCAGCACGCGGGACAACCCCACGACGCCGGCCGTCCCGGCTGCCGCCCCGACGAGGGCGACCTGCGGCGCCTGCTTCTCCTGCCGGAGAGCCAGGAGGTAGGCGAGCACGCCGAGGATCGTGGTGGTGTTCAGCGTGTGGCCGGACGGGAACGACGGGGACTTCTCGTACGGCGGGATGGCTTCGTGACGGTCGGGCCGGTTGCGCTTGATGAGCCTCTTGCCCACGACCGTCATGGCGAGCGATCCCGCACCGGCCGCCACGACGAGGGCGACGGGGCTGGGGTGGCGATCCCGGAAGCCGAAGGCCGCTGCGGCTCCGACGGTGACGGCGGGCAGGACGACGGGCCCGAAGACATGGGCGAGGGCGGCGGCCGCGCCGTTCGTCGTCGGGGAGCGAAGGTTTTTCGCGCGCTCGAGCGCCGGCCGGTCGAGGCTCTCGATGCCGTCCCGACCCGTGACACCGTCGTAGATGTAGGCCGCCCCGGCGGTCGCCGCGAGGGCGATGCCTCCGCCGACGGCGAGCGTCGCGACCAGGGCGCGGCGGGCGCCGACCTTCTGCGCGACGACCTTGTGTCGCGACGCGAGACGCCGGCCCGGCCTCGAGCGCCACTCGGTGAGGTCGCGACGGCCGATCTGCCGGTCGTAGCGGGTCGTGCGGGCGGTCTCAGCGGCGGTCGGCATGAGCCCACTCTGGCCCCTCGGCGGCCTCGTAAACTGATTTGGTGCGTCACTCGGTGATCGGCGAGCGTCTCCCCAGGCGAGCACGTTGCGCGCCAGTCGCCTGCGCAGCACCCGGGCGACGTCCTCAGCCACGGCCACGGCCACGGCCACGGCGACACGATGACCGCGTCGGCGTCGGAACGTCGGCCAAGGCGCAGACGTGCGGCGCGGTCAGCAGGTGGGGTGCGGTGACGAGCGGGTCTTCTATCCCAGGAAGCTCGTGGGCAAAGGAGTCCCGGCAGCACGGGCAAAATGGCCATCGTGCAGGGCGGCGACGAGCGCTTACTCTTCGACCAGTCCCGTTGGGCCGCGTTGACGAACTATGCGCCGGGGCGCCGGGCACCGACCAGACGAACGTCGACAAGGTGTGCTTCGCCGGGCGCGCCGGGCAAGTGCAGGCTAACGAAGTCCAAGTCCGTCACGACCTCGTCGAGAGAGGTGCGGCGGACCCCGGCGGCGTCCGACATGTCGGTTGGGACGAACGGGTCGAAGGCCATGACGCCCATGTCGAACCCCGAGGCGCGGCGTGGGACCGCCTGCCCGATGCGTCTAAAGCCGACGAGGCCGAGCGTTCGGCCGCCAGCCCTACTCCGGGGAACCGGTCCCACCGCCCGGCGATCATGACCCCGTGAGCCGGCGCCAACTGCCGCGCGAGGGCGAGCATCGCCCCGAAGGTCAGGTCTGCAACCGCACCCGAGTTGCTGCCGGGAGCGTTGTCGACGACGCCCCCGGCCTCGCGTGGGGCGAAGTCGATGTTGTCGACGCCGACCCCGTGTCTGGCGACGACGCGCAGCGCGGTGGCGGCGGCGACTGTCACGTCCCTGCCGTCGAGCCGGATGACGACCGCGGCGGCACCGGCGCCGCGCAACTCGGCCTCGAGGTCGGGTGCGGAGAGCGCATGCGCATCCGGAAAGAGGTAGGCCTTCAAGCCTGAGGTGACCAGCGCCTCCCTAGTCTCGTGAACGAATGTTTCAAGCTCGGCGTTGTCACAGGCATCCGCCGGCCATCGGTCACCCTCGGCGAGCTCCTCGAGCGATGCCGAACCCGCTGATGAGAACTCCACGCCGAAGACCGTGAGCACGGAGTAGACGCTGATAGCGGCCACAGCGATGCTTCTAAAGGTAAGGGCGATCCTCCAGAAGGCCGACCGACGTAATCGCCGCGGCATTGAGCGCCGCAGCCTTGAGATGGCGTTGATCACGGCAAGCAAGCACACGCCGCCGGCGACCCTGTCGATCTGGACCATCGACCGACTTGATGACGAGAAGGCTCGCGGCCCAGATGATCAGCATCACCACGCTTAGCACGTGGATGCTTCTGAGGCGTGTCGAGACGTCCTCCCATTGGTAGGAGATCAGTATCCCGAGCGTGTTGGACCAAAACAGTGATATGGAGGCCGTCGTCGCGACCAGGGTCGAGGACAGCTAAAGAACGCTCCAAGCAGGAACACCCCAGTAGCCGGCTGAGCCGAAGGTGTCAGAGTATATCCGCGACAGGTTCATAATCATCTGCTTGCCCTTGGGCTGAAGGCCCTGCCAAGAGAGCACGGCGGCGCCGATGACCTAGAACGAGACGGTGCAGAAGGTGCGGCCCCCCCTGGCGTTAGGGGTACGGGCCACGTCATTCGGTGGAAGCCACAATAATTCTCTAACCCTCTCGGCTAGTTCCTCGCTGGCCCGTAATCGTCGTGCGGCATCTCTTGTGTGGGAGCATCCCTTTACGCGCCCTGAGCCGCGTGGGCGGGACGGAATGGGCAGAGACCGGCCCCGATCCCGCCTCCGAGGAAATGAACAATCAAGGAAACCGCCAATGACCACGACCGATCAACAAGACCTTGCTGCCCGCCTTTGGAGTCTCTGCCACGTCTTGCGTGACGACGGCATCGTGTACCACAAGTACTTGTCGGAGTTGACTTATCTGCTTTTTCTCAAGAACGCCAAGCAGTTGGGCGTGGAGACGGATTTGCCGGACGGATGCCGATGGGATGATCTCCTGAATGCTCGAGGGCCGGGCATGCTCCGTCTTTATCGGCTGATGCTCACGCGGTTAGGCGAGGACGTGGCGGATGAGAGCGTGCGACGAATCTTTTCCTTCCCGACCACGGTGTTTTCGCACGACGAAAATCTTGAAAAGGTCGTGGACGGCATTGAGACCATTGATTGGCATCAACACGGTCGAGACGGGCTCGGTGAGGTATACGAAAGCCTCTTGGAACGGAATGCAAATGAGGCCCGTTCTGGCTCGGGCCAGTATTTCACGCCGCGGCCTCTGGTGAACGCGATGGTACGGGTCACGAAACCGAAGGCAGGTGAAACGATCCTGGACCCTGCCGCCGGAACGGGAGGCTTCCTTATCGCTGCTCATAGGACGGCAAATCCACAGGACGCGCAGGAGCGCCTTTATGAAGGCGTCGAGATCGAAGGCGATACATTCAGGCTTGCATTAATGAACCTGTACCTACATGGCATGAACGGCAAAGTGATTCACGGCGATGCTCTCACGACAGATGCCGCCGGCCTGAGTCCCGCGGATCTCGTTTTAGCTAACCCACCTTTTGGTAGCACCGCGGGCGGGGCTCGCCCTCGACGAGAGGATCTGCCGTATCCAACTGGCAATAAACAACTCGCGTTTCTCCAAAGTATCGGCCTGGAGATGGCGTCAGGAGCACGCGCAGCAGTAGTTGTTCCCGACAACGTTATGGATGAACCCGGAGTCGGCCTGCAAGTTCGACGGATGCTCGTAAAACAATTCGACCTGCACACAATTTTGCGCCTCCCAAATGGTATTTTTTATGCACCAGGCGTTCGAACCAACGTTTTGTTCTTCAACCGTCTAAGCGAGGGACAATCAAACAACGAAGACGTTTGGTTTTACGATCTTCGTACAAACATGCCTAGCTTCAGTAAGCGGAATAATTTGCGAGACACTGACTTCGATGAGTTCGTTACTGCCTATGGCCCCGATTCGTATGGAAGGTCGCCACGGGACCCAACCGACCGTTTTACTCGTATATCAAAAGAGGAACTTCAAGCGCGGGACTTTAACTTGGACGTTCGATGGATCGACAATAGTCAGGATCAAGAGTCTCCGGACCTGGCGGACCTTCTTGACCAAATGGGAGACGCGCTAATTCAGGCACAAGCGGCGATGTCCGAAATCAACGCAATCGTGGTTGGCGAGAGTTCTCTCCATGCAGACGCGAATGCCTAGAGACGAAGAAGGCAAACCTGGAGGACGACCGATCGAAGTACAACTCGGGGACCTGGTTCGACAAATTCGTTCCTCGACTATTCCGGACGATTTGCCTGCCGAGACAAGGTTCGTCGGGCTCGAGAATATTGCGGCGCAGGAGGGTGACTTCCTCGAATTGTCCACGACTTCGGATGTACGAAGCCGTGTGTTTGAATTTCATGCCCAAGACGTGCTCTACGGGCGTTTACGGCCATATCAGCGCAAAGCAGCAGTGGCCAGTTTCGACGGGTATGCGTCTGGCGAAGTGATCGTCATGCGTTGCTCAGACAAAATCCTTCCCGGTTTCCTCCGGACGGTACTCCTCAGCGAGAATTTCACGAGATATGCGAATGCCCGAGCAAAAGGAGATCGTCCTAGAATTTCGTTCGCAACGGTCGCAAGCTACCGGGTAGAGCTGCCAGGTCTCGAAACTCAACAAGCAATCCTTGAGCGGGATTCTCGAATGCACGGCGCGGTCAGGGCACTGGGAGAGGTCAGGGCCAGTGTTGAACAGATCACAGGCGACATTCTGAGTCAGCTACGATCACGGCTGATCTGGGCATCTACTCCGAGTAACCGTTTGGTCCCATTAAAGGACATGGTCGAGTCGATTGATTACGGGACTTCCAAAAAAAGCACGTATGACGCATCGGGAAGCCCCGTTCTCAGAATTCCCAACATCAAAGCCTCCGGTGTTATTGACTCAGAAGATCTGAAATACTCGCCTCTCAACCCACAAGAGTTGGAACGATCTCGAGTGGAAACCGGAGACATACTCCTAGTTCGTTCGAATGGGAGTCCGGCCTGGGTCGGTCGAGCTGCCAAGGTGAGCCCAGATTACGATGGGTACGCCTTTGCCGGCTATCTGCTGCGGCTGCGCCCGAAAGTCGGTATCTCGAGCGATTATTTGCTCCAAGTTGTGCAGAGCAACGAATTCCAGCGACTTGTAGCGGCCGGGTCACGATCAAGCACGGGCATTCATAATCTAAGCGCGGGCCGCTTGGCGAGGTTCTTAGTGCCAACATTGGCCGCCGAACACCAGCTTCGGGTGGTCGAACTTCTCGCGCGCCTACAAGCGTCTGCGGAGTCAGCGTCCGCCAACGTCACGCAGGCGTGGGATAAGGCAATGATGTTGCACGAAGTTGCCCGGGGTGGCTGGCTGAGTCATCCAGTGCCAGCAGGACCGGAGGGCCACTTCGGCCTCATCGAAGCAGAAGCTGCCGCACCCGAGCCAGTAAAGCTTGAAGGGCAGTCGCGGCAGAGCGACCTTCGAACCATCGTGTTGCAAAAACTCGACAGATTATCGGGTGGAACGGCTAGTTTTGAGACCCTGTTCACGGATGCAAGCAAGGACTACGATGTCGAGCGCGATGCAATTTTCGGCCTTCTCGCGGCGAAGCCACCGATCGTGACACAAGCATTCGATCCCGAAAGCCGTTCTATAGTTTTTAAGCGTGCAAAGTGAGAATAATCTATCTGAAGATTCATGAGGCTGACGCCTCCGGTGGCCTGCTAAATGGTCTTACTCTGTCGCTGGACAGGGCGACGCGTGGGGGGAATGATTCACTTTCCACTCTCTGCCTGGTCGGACCCAACGGGTCCGGCAAGTCCCAACTGTTGCAGACCCTTGCGGAGATTTTTCAGGACGCGTGGCACACCCACTCCCCTGGAGAGGAGCGCACGGACACGAACAATGGGCTGATGTTCGAATTGATCTATGACATCGAGGATGAAACGGGTCGCCGACAGCAGGTCAAACTGTCCCGAGTTTCTCCCCAGAAGCGACGTGCTCCGATTCGCATGGACACCCGGGCGCTTGGCTCTTGGACGGAGGTTCAGGCCGACAACCCGCTATACGGCAAGAGACTTCCGCCAGTCATAGTCGGCTATACCTCGGGGGACAACGAGACCCTGAGTCTGCCATTCTTCAAAAGTCGAGCCGCTTACGCGAAGGATGTCAGTTCGGCCGCTCTTGATCTGGGTCGCAAGAGTGTCGAGGTCCCGGACAGCAAGCTGCTGCTGATCGATTACGGAACGAATCTAGAGGTGTTAATCGCCAACCTGATGCTCGGCCCCAAGGACTTGGGCGAGCGGATGCTTGAACACGCAGGCCTCGAGGGGATCTCGTCTTGGCGATGCGTTATCCAGCTTTCGCCGACTTCGATTAGCAAAACCAACCCTGTCAATGGTCGGCGGGGCGTAAAGCTGACGGATGAGCTCGAGGGGATTTTAGTCCGTTTGCGAGCCTGTTCCACTTCGCAACACCACGAAGAAAGTACGGACACTTATACCCTGGATTATTACGCAGACGAAGCAACCCGTCTAGCGTTCCGTGAGCTATGGAGAGACGCCTCTGATCTCTATCGTTCCTTTCACAAGTTTGCGATGCTGAACGATCTCGCTATTCAAAAAAAAGCCAGAAGCCGTTTGGCTCGAGACCTGAAGAGGAGAAACTTCGCGACACGACTGCCGGAGCCGCAAGATGAGCAGAAGGTGTTTCGGTTCGAAGAAGTGCGCTTTCACCCCAAGTCAGGCGGCGAACCAGTCGACTACGTCGCACTCTCTGACGGCGAACATCAGCAGGCCCAGATTTTCGGGGTCTTCTCGATGATCACGGAAGTAAATGCTCTGTTTCTTCTAGATGAGCCGGAGTCTCATTTCAATCCGCAGTGGCGCGTTAAATTTATATCACGACTGAGGTCCATTCCCGTTCAGAGAAATACCTCTCGGGAAATGATCATGACGTCCCATGCCCCTTTCGTGCCTTCTGACATGCAGCGAGAGCACGTGATCATCCTCAAGAAGTCCGACGAGGGTGTTATTGCTCGAAATCCCGTCAACGAGACATTTGGGGCAAGTTTCGATCGTATTCTCAAAGACTGTTTTGACATCGAACCACCCATTTCCCAAGTCGCTCAGAATGAGATCGGTCGTCTTATGAGGGAAGAGGACGCCGACGAAATCGAAAAAGCGCTTCCGCGAATTGGAGCTTCGGTAGAAAAAGCGTTCCTCGTCGACCATCTAAACCAATTGAAGCTCAAGGATCTTTAGTTGCTCTACACATACAGCAAGAGTTCGGTCACGCCGACCTGGTTTCAGGACTTTGTCTCGGCAATGGTGAGTGGGGTTCTTCGAGCACGGTCTGAACAAGTTCCGGCAAGCACGTGGCAGGCCGTGCTTCCAGCAGCGCACGAGTCTGAACTTTTGGGACGGAGAGGGCTTGAGTCTCGCTACGAAGACTTGAAGAAGGCATCTTTGACGCTGTCTCCGGAAGACGCCCGGCAGAACTTGCTCGCAACCGCCTCTAGCTCGTTTTACGAAGATGTCCTTTCAGGTGCCGTAGACTATCGCGTGTCCTTTGCAGCTACCGCACCCTTCAACATGGCGCTCAAGGACCTTCTGGGATTCTCATTCAAACTCCTGCGGGAAATAAAGAATACGCCTGGGGATATCTTGTCGTTGAGAGACGAGCTCTATAGGCGCGCCTACGAGGCTATGCCGGAACATGTGTGCCCATTTTGTGGCCTGTCCACGTTCGGTGCGCCTCATCCGGACATGCCGCGCGAAGCGCTCGATCACTACCTCTCGCTCTCGGTATATCCATTATTCGGAAGCCATCTGCCGAACTTGGTTCCTATGTGCCATGCGTGCAACAGCAGCTTTAAGCTCGCAACGGACATGCTTATCGCTGACGACGGAACCCCGAGAGTATGCGTTGATCCCCATGGATCACAGACAGCCAAAATCTCCCTTGCGAACAGCGAGCCGTTCGGCAACGGGCTCCTCCCGAGATGGGTGATCGATTTCGATCCTGCACTCGACGCGTTCGAGACCTGGGATCAGGTGTTTAAGATCCGACTCAGGTACCAGGAAAATGCTTTGAACACCAATTTCAAGGGCTGGCTTGATGTCTTCGCCCGATGGGTGAAGACGAGTTCCGTAGATGTCCACGATAGTAATGCCGTTAGCGTTGCCCTCAGCAGATGGGCAGCTATCATCGGTGGTTTTGACGACAGAGGCTTCATTAAGAAGCCGATGTTTGAGATGCTAGCTTCATCTGCCTTACGGCCGGACGATGTCGGTACTCGTGTCACTCAATTCGTGCAAACCCTATGCGCGCTCTGACCTCAAGTCTCATCGGACGGCCATGGAAACCTGAACTTCGTAAGGCCTGCTTGCTACGTGTAGGGTTCCGTCGGCCAATCTGCCGTCTATGTTGATGGAATGGTTGTTCACGAAATCGGGTTGAACGCTGCCTCCGGTCAGCGTCCCTACGAGCAACTGGACGGTGGTGGCACGGTCCAGTTCAGTGTGCGGGCTTCCCGGGGCGCCACCAGCAAATCATCTCGAACGCGACAAAGCGAAGCGAAGCGAGGGCAGTGCATTATGGATAGAACGGGGTGAGCCAGAAGACACGGGGCCATCGTTAGCAACTCACGAGCACCGTTCTTCAGGGCGACTACGGCCGCTGGCTGGCCGTGCAGCACACGTCGACACGGCCCAGCACGCTCGAGACGTTCTTCATGCGTAGCGGATGTCACCCCAACCGCAACGGCTGCCATGCATCGGCCACTCTCTTCACCCTCGTAGGAACTCACATCATCGATTACCGCAAGCGAAAGGCCATCGACACGCGCCTTCTTGAATGCATCAAAGAGATACGTGAGAGTTGCGCCGACACGAGCAAGATGACGCGGACCCTGCCGAGCGAAAGGCTCGGCCTGCAGAAACGCGGTATGAAGCTTCTAAAAGGCCACATTAGCGGCGTCGTCTTAGTAGACCCGCAAGCGTCTTAACAGACCCTGATGTCAAGACGCCCGGCCCGGTGGCTAACATCGATAAGCGGTTTGCAAACTTTGGGCGCTCTCGAAGAGAACGAAGCGAATCTCAGTGCCGCCGTGAAGCTCTCTTAGAACTCTCGAGCGGCGCACATACATGCGAGGGATTACATACGGGGCGCGTATAGCCAAGCTTTGTTCAGCCACGTCTTCCGGAATCACGAAGGCGAGGTGCACGAGGATTTTGCCGAACCGTTCGAGACCACTCCTCGCACGAAAATTGTGCATCCGACCGAAGGTGATAACGGCAAGAAAAGTCACCAACTGGACAGGATCTGGTCCTGAGCTATGTTTGGGTCTTCCTAGTGCCCCTGGAGGGACTCGAACCCCCAACCCTTTCCTTAGGACGGAACTGCTCTTCCATTGAGCTACAGAGGCTGACCCTGCGAGTCTACCGAACCCGCGCCTCCTGCCGTCCGGCCCGCCATGCACCCCGTTCGCGAAGACGAACCCCGATGTAGCGGGGTTCGTCTTCGCAAACGGGGTTCATGGGCAGACGAGCAGGCGCCGGCGCCAGGCCTCACGCAGCGGCGAGGTACTCGTCCCAGTTCGCCTGCGTCCGCTCCATGCCGCGCACGACCCAGCCGACCCCGTGCGGCGGCTTGGGCGTGAAGAGCAGCTCCCAACCCATCTCGTGCGGGGTGCGGTCGCTTTTGAGGTTGTTGCACTTGAGGCAGCACGCGACGAGGTTCTCCCAGCTGTCCGCCCCGCCCCGCGACCGCGGCTGCACGTGGTCGATCGTCGTCGCGGACCGACCGCAGTAGGCGCACCGGTGCGAGTCGCGGCGCATGACGCCTCGCCTCGAGACGGGGATCTGCCGGGTGTGCGGGATGCGCACGTACCGCGTCAGCACGATGACCGACGGGCGATCCCACGACGTCGCCGCCCCGAGCACGGGGTGTTCCGCATCGGCGGCGACGACGGTCGCCTTCTGGCTCATGACGAGGACGAGGGCCCGCCGGTCGGACACGACGGCGAGGGGCTCGTAACCGGCGTTCAGGACGAGAGTGCGCATGCTTTCCCTTTCGAAGCACCCTGGACGGCTTCCAGGGATTCGATCTCTCGGGGCTGCGCAGGCCCAACAGGCCCACCGATACGAAAAAAGCACCGTCACGAGGACGGTGCTCTGTCACATGGCGGGGTGTCGTATGTGCTCGTGCGACAGCGCACCCATGGTGCGGGTGGCGGTCGAACGAGGCATCTGACGCTCCTGGTCTCAGCGGAACTCCGAGATCGCCAGGTTAACCCCGGAAGGGTCGCACTGCCTAGAGGCAGGACGACCCTTCACAGGTTGTTCACGCGGGGCGCCGTCCGGGCGAACGATGCCCCGGGAGGCGCGGTGTCCCGGGAGGCGCGGTGCCCCAGGAGGCGCGGGTCGCCTACGCCCCGTAGCGCACGTAGTGCACCGCGGAGGTCCACAGCGGGCGGACGCTGACCGAGCCACCGGGCTTCGGTGCGTCGAGGATCATGCCGTTTCCGGCGTAGAACCCGTCGTGCGACCCGTCGTTGAAGATGACGACGTCGCCGGGCTGCGCCTCGGCGGCCGAGATCGGCGTGCCCAGGGCTCCCTGGCGGGTGACCGAGTGCGGCAGCGAGATGCCGTACTGCGAGTAGACGTACATCACGAAGCCCGAGCAGTCGAAGCCGGCCGGGGTCGCGCCACCGAAGACGTAGGGCGTGCCGACGTACTGCAGGGCCGTCGCGTAGACGGCACTGAGGCTGAACGCGCCCGGCGTCGCGACGGTGCCCGTCGCCGAGGTCGTCGCGGCGGCCACGTTCTGGGCGGCCGTCGGGCCCGTGTAGCTGGCGTAGCTCGCGGCCAACGCCGCACGCTCGGCCTCACGCTGGTTGGCGAGGGCGGCCGCGTTGAGGTCCGCCTGCGACGTCGCCGTGTAGCCGTCTCGGGTGGCGTCCGCGAGGGCGACGTCGTCCGCGACCGCGACGCTCTGCGCGTGGCTGGTCGACGAGCTCGTCGACGCGGCGCCGACGCTCGGGCCGTTCGCCGCCGCCGGGTTCGACGCGAACGCCGGCAGCGCCATCGTGCCGATCAGACCGGCGGTGAGCGTCATCACGGTCACCGAGACCACGCTGCGCTTGACCGACGGGCGGCCCGGGCGGGCGGCGGGCGCGGCCGTGGCTTGAGCGCGACGCAGCGACGAGCGGGTCGGCAGATCGGCGGGGGTGCGGGTGGCGACGGTGCGGTTCGGGCGCACGTCGGGGGTGTGGTCTGAGCCGGGGAGGGTCAAGAGGGTGGGTCTCCTGCGTCTCGACAGCTTTCGGGAAGCTGTCCCGTCCGTTCGTTCGTATCGCGACGACACACGGCAGGAGACGGGCGTGAGAGACGTCCTGCCACGGGTCCGGCGGCCGGTTCAGCAGCCTGGGGACTCAGCGACTGTAGCCCAGCGACCCCTGCGAGGTCATCCTCGAGAGGGATATTTGTAACGAATCGGTAAACGACTGCGTGATCCGGCGCAGAACGCAGGAGGCGCGGCGCACGGACGCAAGAATCCCGCGCGGCCGCATCCCGCGTCGGTGACCGGTCAGAGCCCGACGTAGATGTGCTGTGCGACCTCGGTCGGCAGCTCGAGGCCCTCGTCGTGCCCCTCGACCTTGACGAAGACGTACGACCCCGCCGAGCGGAGGGTCGCGACGCCGCCCGGCAGCACGCCGGCGCCCTGCAGCTGCTGCAGCAGCTCGGGCTCGAACTGCACCGGCTCGGCCAGGCGACGGATCGGCCGGGTGACGCCCTCGGGGTGCTCGGCGAGCACGGCCACGAGGTTGACCACGCCGTCGAGGAAGCGCCCCGCAGGAGAGTCGCCGAGCTCGTCGAGCCCGGGGATCGGGTTGCCGTAGGGCGACTCGGTCGGGTGGTCGAGCATGTCGAGCAGTCGTCGTTCGACCTGCTCGCTCATGACGTGCTCCCACCGGCAGGCCTCGTCGTGCACGTAGGCCCAGTCGAGGCCGATCACGTCGGCGAGCAGGCGCTCGGCGAGGCGGTGCTTGCGCATGACGTGGGTCGCCTTCGCGCGTCCGTCGTGCGTGAGCTCGAGGTGTCGGTCGCCGGAGACGACGACCAGGCCGTCGCGTTCCATGCGGGCGATGGTCTGCGACACGGTCGGACCGGAGTGGCCGAGACGCTCGGAGATGCGCGCACGCAGCGGCACGATGTTCTCTTCTTCGAGGTCGAGGATCGTGCGCAGGTACATCTCTGTGGTGTCGACGAGATCGGTCAACAGGGGCCTCCCGGTGGAACACGTGGACTACCCCGCAAGCCTACCGGCTGCACGCTGGGCACCGCGCCGCGTCACTAGGATCGAGCGCATGGCGGACATCCGGATTCCCACTGACCTCTTGCCCACCGACGGCCGCTTCGGTTGCGGCCCTTCGAAGGTGCGGGCCGCCCAGCTCGAGCACCTCGTCACCGCCGGTGCGACGATCCTCGGCACCTCGCACCGTCAGGCCCCCGTGAAGGACCTGGTGGGTCGCGTCCGCGCCGAACTGGGCGAGCTCTTCCGCCTGCCCGACGGCTACGAGGTCGTGCTGGGCAACGGTGGCTCGACCGCCTTCTGGGACGCGGCGGCGTTCGGGCTCGTCGAGAAGCGTGCCGAGAACCTGTCGTTCGGCGAGTTCGGCTCGAAGTTCGCCAAGGCCGTCGCCGCCCCCTGGCTCGAGGCCCCCCACGTGATCACGGCCGAGGGCGGCTCGTTGGCCGAGGTGGAGGTGCTCGAGGGCGTCGACGTCTACGCCTGGCCGCACAACGAGACCTCGACCGGCGTCATGGCCCCGGTCACCCGGGTCGCCGGTGACCCCGGTGCCCTCACCGTCGTCGACGCGACGAGCGCGGCGGGCGGCATCGACGTCGACGCCTCGCAGGCCGACGTCTACTACTTCGCCCCGCAGAAGAACTTCGCGAGCGACGGCGGCCTCTGGTTCGCGCTCTTCTCCCCCGCGGCGATCGAGCGCGTCGAGCGGATCGCCGCCAGCGGCCGTTACGTCCCCGAGTTCCTCAGCCTCAAGAACGCCGTCGACAACTCGCGGCTCGACCAGACGCTGAACACGCCCGCCCTGACGACCCTGCTGCTGCTCGAGGACCAGACCCGCTGGATGCTCGAGAACGGCGGACTCGCCTGGGCCGACGCCCGCACGCGCGAGTCGTCGTCGGCGCTCTACGACTGGGCCACCGCCTCCGAGTACGCGACCCCGTTCGTCGTCGACCCGTCGCACCGTTCCCAGGTCGTGGCGACCATCGACTTCGCCGAGTCGATCGACGCCGCCGCGATCGCGAAGGTGCTCCGCGCCAACGGCATCGTCGACACCGAGCCCTACCGCAAGCTCGGCCGCAACCAGTTGCGCGTCGCGACCTTCACGGCCATCGAGCCCGACGACGTCCGCCAGCTGATCCGGTCGATCGAGTTCGTCGTCGACGCCCTCTGACCGATCGCCCGCACGACGAAGGCCCCGACACGATCGTGTCGGGGCCTTCGTCGTGGTCCGACCCCGACGCAGGAGGCGCGGGTCGGGCCTGAGGGACTACTTCCGTCGCCTGCTCAGCGGGTCTTCATCCTCGCCGTCCCAGTCGTCGTCGTGCGAGTCGTCGTCGAGGTCCGCCTCGGGGTGCGCGGCCGGCACGACGGGTGCGTCCACGGCCCGCCCGGAATCGTCGGAGTCCTCGGAGGCGTCGACCAGGTCGTCGATGTCGACGCCGTCCACGTCGCCGCCGTGCACGATCGACCCGCGCTCGTCGTCGGACTCGTCCTCGTCGTCCGCGTCGTCGTCGTCCGAGTCGTCTTCGTCGTCGTCCTCGTCCGACTCGTCGTCCTCGTCGTCGCCGTGCGCCTCCTGGGCCTTCATGTCGGCGAGGCGGTCGGCCCACGGCACCCAGTCCGGGGCGAGCAGGGCGCCGTCACCGGGCATGAGCTCGGCCTCGAGCACCGAGGGCTCTTCGCCGTCGAGGTGGGCGACGCTGACCGTCCAGTGCCAGCCGGGGTAGCCGGGCAGCAGCGTGGCGAAGCGCACCGAGGTGACGCCGGGCTCGTCGTCGATCGGGTCGGCCTCGGCACCGATCGTCTCGTCGGGCGTGATCTCGGTGAGGGCGCGACGGGCGAGCTCGGACCAGGGCGTGCGCGTGGCGGCCTCAGGCATCGAACGAGTCCGCGACGGTGCGCAGCAGGACGGCGATGCGGGCGCCGTTCTGCGGGTACCGGCCGTGACGGAGGTCGCCGCCGGCCTTGTCGAGCACCTTGACGAGGTCTTCGACGATGACGGCCATGTCGTCGGCGGAGCGACGGTTCATCTTGGCGAGGCTGGGGGCGGCTTCGAGCACGCGGACCGACAGGGCCTGCGCGCCGCGCTTGCCGTCGGCGATGCCGTACTCGAGGCGGGTTCCCGCCTTGACACCCACGGTGCCGGCGGGCAGGGCCGACGCGTGGAGGAAGACCTCTTGGCCGTCATCGCTGCTGATGAAGCCGAAGCCCTTCTCGTCGTCGTAGAACTTGACCTTGCCGGTGGGCATGACTGGACCTCTCGTGAAGACGGGTGACCCTGGGGGTGGGTCGCCCCAGCTTAGATCGCCGGGTAGGGCCGCACCGCACTATCGTTGACCCGTGGCCAAGAAGATCGAACCGAGTGCGCCCTCTGACGTCAATCGTACAGAGCGCGTCCTCCTCTTCATGATCCTCGCCATCGTCGTCGTCTCGGTCCTCGCGTTCTTCACGAGGTTCGTGGGCGTGGCGACGGGTGTCACCGACTTCACCGCGGGCGTCTGGCCCGCACTCACGATCCTGCCCCTCATCGGGCTCCCGATCGCCTTCGCGATGCTCCTCGCATTCGTGGTGGCGAGCGCCGTGCGTCGCAGCCGCGACTCACGGGGCACCAGACGGTAACCGCAGACCCGGGCTGCACGACGGCTGGAGGCCTCGACCATGGCTAGTGCACTCGACCTCGCAGGCGTCCTGCGCGCCATCGACGACGACGACCTGTTGCGCCGCCTCGCTCGACGGCAGGTCCGGGCGTCGAGCGTCCACGACGCCTTCGACCTCGCGGACGTCCTGCTCGAGCCGGCCAGCGTGCGCGACGCCCTCGCCCACCTCGACCGCGTCGCGCTCATCGTGCTGCAGGTCGTGCGGGTGCCGGGCGACGTCGACGCCGTGCACGAGCGCATCGACGCCGCCTTCGAGGTCGACCGCGAGACGGTGGCCGCCGCGCTCGACCGCGTGGACGAGGCCTTCCTCGTGGTCCGCCGCGGCGACTCCGTCTCGACCCTCGACGCCGTGGGCGAGCGACTCGACGACGACCCCGCCCTGGCCCTCGAGGTCCTGATCTCCGAACGACCGCCGGTGGTGCTCGAGACCGTCCTCGACCAGGCCCGCGACGACGCCGACGCCCGCTCGGCCGAGCGGCTGTACGCCGTCGTCATCGAGGTCGCCGAGATCCTCCGTGCCCTCGAGCAGTCACCTGCCCGCGAGCTCGCGAAGGGGGGCCTAGCCCTGCCCGAGTCGAGGCGCCTCGCCGAGGCCGCCCGCATCGACGTCGACGACGTGGCGACCGTGCTCGCCATCGCCGTGCGGGCCGGGTTGGCCGCGCCGAGCCCGGACGGCTGGGTCGTGGCCGCCGACGCGACCGACTGGCTCCGCGCCTCCTGGCCCGACCGGTGGCAGACGCTGACGCGGGCCTGGCTCGCATCGCTGCCGACCGAGATCCTCGCGGTGCTCGAGCAACGCGTCGACACGTCGTGGGGACTGCCGCTGCGCGAGTTCTCCGACTGGTCCTACCCGGCCGGGGGCAGCTGGATCACCGAGCGCATCGCCGCGTTCTCGCGCAGCGCCGAGGTGCTGGGCCTGACCTCCGACGACACCCCCACCTCGGCGGCCGTCGCCCTGTTCCGCGAAGGTCCGGCCGCCGCCCGCACCCGGGTCGCCGCCCTGCTGCCCGACGCGGTCGAGCAGGTCTACCTGCAGCACGACCTCAGCGTCGTGTCGCCCGGGCCCCTGTCGCCCGCCATCGACGCCCGGCTCCGCGTCATCGCGGTGGTCGAGAGCGCGGGCCTCGCGGCCACCTACCGCATCACCGAGGGCGGACTGCAACGGGCCCTGAGCGAGGGCGAGTCCGCCGATTCGCTGCGCGAGTTCCTCGGCGGCATCTCGTCGACGGGCATCCCCCAGCCGCTCGACTACCTGATCCAGCAGAGCGCCGAACGACACGGGCGCTACCGCGTCCGCGCGATCGCGCCGGGCGGCGCCCCCGCGGGCGTGCCGGGCGACGCGCTGTCGCTCGTGGTCGCGGACGACCGCGCGAGCCTCGACACCCTCGAGGTCGACCAGTCGCTCTCGCCCCTCGCACTCACCCGGGTCGACGCGACGACCGTGGCGAGCCGGTTCGAACGCGACACCGTCTTCTGGTCGTTGAGCGACGAGCGCTACCCCGTCGTCGTGGTCGACGAGGGCGGTGCCGAGGTCGTCCCGCCGTCCCGACGCCGACCCCGGCGACCGGCCCCGATCGAGACGCGTGACCCGCTGCGCGAACTCGTCCAGCGCCTGCACACCGACGCCGGGTCCGGTGACGAGTCCACCGACCGTGCCTGGATCGCCCGCCAGCTCGACGCCGCCGTGAAGGGCCGTCTGACGGTCACCATGACGGTCGCGATGCCCGACGGCAGCACCACCACCCTCGACATGGAGCCCACCGGCATCGGCGGCGGACGCGTCCGCGGTCGCGACAAGAAGTCCGACGTGGAGCGCACGCTGCCGCTGAAGAACGTGGTGGCGGTCGCGAGTCGCGACTGAGGCGGGCGGCCCTCGTCGGCCGAGCCGCGCCTCCTCGTCCTGTCGGGCGGGCGCCGACCGGTGCCCGGCTGTGAGAGCCGGGACCGGGCGCGCCTAGACTCGACCCTCATGACCGGACCCCTGATCGTGCAGAGCGATCGCACCGTCCTGCTCGAGGTCGCGCACGAGCAGGCGGAGGACGCGCGGCACGACCTGAGCGTCTTCGCCGAGCTCGAGCGCGCTCCCGAGCACGTGCACACCTACCGCATCACCCGCCTCGGACTGTGGAACGCACGGGCGGCCGGGCACAGTGCCGACGACATGCTCGGCACGCTCGAGAAGTACAGCAAGTTCCCGGTGCCGCAGAGCGTCAGCGTCGACATCGCCGAGACCGTCGCCCGCTACGGCCGCATCGTCATCGAGCGCGACGGCGACCAGTTGCTGCTGCGCGGCACCGACAGCTCCGTGCTGAGCGAGGTCACCCGGGCCAAGAAGGTCGGCGAGCTGCTCGGCGTCAAGCGGGCCGACGACCTGTGGGAGCTCCTGCCGTGGGCGCGCGGCGAGGTCAAGCAGCAGCTCGTCAAGCTCGGCTGGCCCGCCGAGGACCACGCCGGTTACACGCCCGGCACCCCGCACGCCATCGACCTCGACGAGAGCGACTGGCACCTGCGCGACTACCAGCAGAAGGCGATCGACAACTTCTTCGAGGGCGGCTCGGGCGTCGTCGTGCTGCCCTGCGGCGCCGGCAAGACCCTCGTCGGGGCCGGGGCGATGGCAGCCGCCGGCACCACCACTCTGATCCTCGTCACGAACACCGTCTCCGCGCGACAGTGGCGGGACGAACTGCTCAAGCGCACCTCCCTGACCGAGGACGAGATCGGCGAGTACTCCGGCTCGGTGAAGGAGGTCAAGCCGGTCACCATCGCCACCTACCAGATCCTCACGGCCCGCCGCGGGGGCAAGTACACCCACCTCTCGTTGCTCGACGCGCTCGACTGGGGCCTGGTCGTCTACGACGAGGTGCACCTCCTGCCCGCGCCGGTCTTCAAGCTGACGGCCGAGCTGCAGGCCCGCAGGCGCCTCGGCCTCACCGCCACCCTGGTCCGCGAGGACGGCCGCGAGAGCGACGTCTTCAGCCTGATCGGCCCCAAGCGCTTCGACGCCCCGTGGAAGGAGATCGAGGCCCAGGGCTTCATCTCGCCGGCCTCGTGCTACGAGGTGCGGGTCGACCTCCCCCAGGAGGCGCGGCTCGAGTACGCGGCCTCCCCCGACGACGAGCGCTACCGGCTGGCCGCGACGGCCCCGGCCAAGCTCGACGTGGTCAAGCACCTCGTGGCCCGGCACGACGGCGAGCAGATCCTCGTCATCGGCCAGTACCTCGACCAGCTCGACGAGCTCGCCGCGGTGCTCGACGCCCCCACGCTGACCGGCAGCACGGCCATCGACGAGCGCGAGCGCCTCTACCAGCGCTTCCGCGACGGCGACCTCAAGGTGCTCGTCGTCTCGAAGGTGGCCAACTTCTCGGTCGACCTGCCCGAGGCGACCGTGGCCATCCAGGTGAGCGGCTCGTACGGGTCGCGGCAAGAAGAGGCACAGCGACTCGGTCGTCTGCTGCGGCCGAAGAAGTCGGGCTTGCCGGCCTCGTTCTACACGCTCGTCAGCCGCGACACGGTCGACCAGGACTTCGCCCAGAACCGTCAGCGGTTCCTGGCCGAACAAGGCTACAGCTACACGATCCTCGACTCGCCGGTGGTCGCCGCGTGAGCGACGCCACGGACGCCGACCTCCCCCTGGGCGACGACGAGCTCTGGCGCGACAGCCTGCGAAGGGTGTTCGCGGCCGATCAGGCCCCGTTCGCGACGTTCGGTCCGCTCGTGGCCTCCCTCGACCACGACGCCATGGAGTTCCGCGGCCAGGTCGCCCGGTTCGCCGAGTGGGACCCGTCCGTCGTCGTGTCGGTCGCCCGCACCTACGAGGTGCAGGGCGGCCTCCACGCGGGGGCGACCCTCAGCATCGTGACCTGGAGCCCCGATCCCGAGGTGATCGAACGCAGCGACCTGCTCGCCGGGTCGCCGGTCAAGGACCACCTGTTCGCCGGCCTCACCGCGATCGGCGCCACCGACGACGCCTCCGAGGCCCAGGTCGTCGCCGCGTCGGTCGAGGAGTTCCCGGGGTGGCAGATCACCCGGGCCTCGGGCTACACCGCGGTGCTCGAGCGGCGTGAAGGCGTCGACTTCACGCTGGCCGTGCCCGACGAGCTGCTCGAGTTGACGACGCGCGTCGCCCTGGTGCCCAACGTCGAGTGGTCCGCCCCCGACGCCTGAGCGTCCGCGTCCGCGATCATGCGTCCCGCTGTCTCGGCCACCTGAGGGCTGCCGCTCCGGCAGCGTGCGGGTGGCGTGCCTCCGGCTCACAGGAAACACCGAGGAGGCGCGCAGATACTTGGGCGCATGAGTGACGGCCCCAAGATCCTGATCGTCGACGACGAACCGAACATCCGCGACCTGTTGACCACCAGCCTGCGTTTCGCCGGCTTCGCCGTCCGTGCGGTCGGCAACGGCGCGCAGGCGATCTCGGCGGTCCTCGAAGAAGAACCCGACCTGATCATCCTCGACGTGATGCTGCCCGACATGAACGGGTTCGGCGTCACCAAACGCCTCCGCTCGTCGGGCTACACCTCGCCGATCCTCTTCCTCACGGCGAAGGACGACACCGAGGACAAGATCACGGGCCTCACGGTCGGCGGCGACGACTACGTCACCAAGCCCTTCAGCCTCGACGAGATCGTCGCGCGCATCAAGGCGATCCTGCGTCGCACGATGAACGAGGACGAAGACGCCATCATCCGTGCCGGTGAGCTGACGATGGACCAGGACACCCACGAGGTCACCATCGGCGAGACGGCCATCGAGCTCAGCCCCACCGAGTTCAAGCTGCTCCGGTACCTCATGCTCAACCCGAACCGCGTGCTGTCGAAGGCCCAGATCCTCGACCACGTGTGGGAGTACGACTTCAACGGCGACGCCGGCATCGTCGAGAGCTACATCTCGTACCTGCGTCGCAAGCTCGACCAGTTCTCGACGGAGCCCATCATCCAGACCAAGCGGGGCTTCGGCTACATGCTCAAGGCCACGAAGGCCTGACCACCAGCCCTGGTGCGTGAACACGACGACGCCCGACCGCCCCGAGCGGTCGGGCGTCGTCGTGCGTGCTCCGACGGGCGGGATGCGCCCAGCCGGTTCCGCTAGCGTCTGTCCTCATGCACGCTCGCCTCTCGCAGTGGTGGAACGAGATCTCCATCCGCACCAAGATCACCGGCATCACGGTGACCCTGGTCACCCTCGGCCTCGTCGTCGCCGGCCTGGGAACGATGACCGTCCTGAGCACCTACCTCATGGGTCAGGTCGACACGTCCCTGCGGAACTCGGCGACCAACTTCACCAGCGCCTCGTTCGACCAGGCGGACTCCCGCTCGTGCACCGTGAACTTCGCGGGCCTGACCAGCAGCTACGTCGCGATCCTCGACGACGAGGGAGACCTCATCTGCGACACCCGTTCGCAGCTGTCGAGTGCCACCGACGCCCCCGACCTCACCGGCGTCGGCGTCGCCGGTGCTCCCCTCGACGAGGCCTTCAACCGGTACAACTCGAGCCGCGACAACGAGTGGCGCCTCTTCGCCCACGCGGCCGCCCTGCGCTCTACCGATGCCCAGGGCAGCGTGACGACAGTGCCCGCCGTCATCGTGGCCGGAACTAACCTGGCGGGCACCAATGCGACGATCGGGCGCTTCGGCGGCATCTTCCTGGGGTTCGGCCTCTCGGTCGTCGTGCTCGGCGCCGCCCTCACCCGCCTGCTCGTCACGTCGACCTTCGCGCCGCTGCGTGACGTCGAGGCCACGGCGGCCCGCTTCGCCGACGGCGACTTCACCCAGCGGCTCGACTCGACGACGCCGAACACCGAGGTCGGGCGTCTGAACCGATCCCTCAACACGATGCTCAACCGGATCGACAGCGCCTTCGACGACCGGGCCAAGACGATCGACCAGATGCGCCGCTTCGTCGGCGACGCCAGTCACGAGCTCCGGACGCCACTCGTCTCCCTCCGCGGCTACGCCGAGCTCTACCGCATGGGTGCCCTGACGAAACCCGAGGACGTGGCCCAGGCCATGGACAGGATCGAGAAGGAGGCCATCCGCATGGGCGTCCTGGTGCAGGACCTGCTCGCCCTCGCCCGTCTCGACGAGTCCAAGCCGCTCGAGCTCGGCCCCGTCGACCTCGTCCAGCTCGCCCGCGACTCGGCCCTCGACACCATGGCGTCGAACCCCGATCGCGACATCGACGTGATCGTGCTCGAGCCCGTCCTCGCGCCGTCGCCCACCCCCGCCGACGGCGACGAGACCCCGGCCGACGGACGTTCCCCCGAGACGGCCTCGCCCGCCGCGAACACCCCCGCGACGGGCACGGCGCTCACGGGCGCAGCCGTCGGCGCGACGAGCCCGATCTCGTTCGCGGGCGCGACCCTCGCGCGCCTCCGCAGCCTGAGGGCTCGGGCCGTCCGCAACGGCGACACGGCGACGGCCGCCCAGCTGCAGGACGAGGTGCAGAGGTTCGAGGCCCCGGCCATCGTGCACGGCGAAGAGAACAAGATCCGTCAGGTGATCACCAACCTGATGGGCAACGCCATGCGGTTCACCGAGCCGGACAGCCCGATCGAACTCGTGGTGCAGTCCGACCCCGGACGCGGTGTGGCCACCGTCGCCATCGTCGACCACGGCGAGGGCATCCCGCCGCAGATCCGCGAGAAGATCTTCCAGCGGTTCTGGCGTGCCGACTCGTCCCGCACGCGGGACACCGGTGGCAGCGGCCTCGGCCTGG
This sequence comes from Frigoribacterium sp. CFBP 13605, assembly GCF_014839405.1. Lineage (NCBI taxonomy): Bacteria > Bacillati > Actinomycetota > Actinomycetes > Micrococcales > Microbacteriaceae > Frigoribacterium > Frigoribacterium sp. CFBP 13605. The sequence continues at coordinate 30,597 of NZ_JACYNS010000019.1, forward strand.
CCATCGTCTCGGGCATCGTCGCGGCCCACGGCGGCTCGGTGGACGTCGACGACACCCCCGGCGGTGGAGCCACCTTCCGTGTCGCCCTGCCGCTGATGCCCGCCGACGCCGTCATCGCGGCCGAGCCCGCCGGCGTGACCGCCTAGCCCGACCGGCACGGCCGGCACCCCGTGCCCTGGACACGACGCCACGACGTGGGCACTGCACCACGTTTTCTCGTGGCGTCGTGACCACGTCCTGGCGTGTCCCACGGACGCGGAAGCGGCCGAACCACCGAGCACGAGGCGCGCCTCTCCCGCGGCGACGCCGAAGGGCGGCTCCCCCGGAGGGGAACCGCCCTTGAGCGTGTGCGCGGCGTGAGCCGCGCGGCTGCGGACTAGAAGTCCATGCCACCCGAGGGGTCGCCGGCCGGGGCCGGGTTCTTCTCGGGCTTGTCGGCGACGACGGCCTCGGTCGTGAGGAACAGACCGGCGATCGACGCAGCGTTCTGCAGAGCCGAGCGCGTGACCTTGGCGGGGTCGATGATGCCGGCGGCCAGCATGTCGACGTACTCGCCGGTCGCGGCGTTGAGGCCCCAACCGATGTCGAGCCCGCGGACCTTATCGGCCACGACGCCGGGCTCCATGCCGGCGTTGAAGGCGATCTGCTTCAGAGGAGCGTCGATCGCGACGCGGACGATGTTCGCACCCGTCGCCTCGTCGCCCTCGAGCTGCAGGTTGGCCAGAGCGGTCTTGCCGGCCTGGATGAGAGCGACGCCACCACCGGCGACGATGCCCTCTTCGACGGCGGCCTTCGCGTTGCGCACGGCGTCCTCGATGCGGTGCTTGCGCTCTTTCAGCTCGACCTCGGTCGCGGCACCCGCCTTGATGACGGCGACGCCACCGGCGAGCTTCGCGAGGCGCTCCTGGAGCTTCTCGCGGTCGTAGTCGCTGTCGGTCGCCTCGATCTCGCTGCGGATCTGACGGACGCGGCCGGCGATCTGCTCGTCGTCGCCGGCACCTTCGACGATGGTCGTCTCGTCCTTGGTGATGATGACCTTGCGGGCACGGCCGAGCAGGTCGAGCGTCGCGTTCTCGAGCTTGAGACCGACCTCTTCGGCGATGACCTGACCACCGGTGAGGATGGCGATGTCCTGGAGCTGGGCCTTGCGACGGTCACCGAAGCCGGGGGCCTTGACGGCGACCGACTTGAAGATGCCGCGGATCTTGTTCACGACGAGCGTGGCCAGGGCCTCACCGTCGACGTCCTCGGCGATGATCAGCAGCTGCTTGCCCGACTGGATCACCTTGTCGACGATCGGCAGCAGGTCCTTGATGTTCGAGATCTTCGAGTTGACGATGAGCACGTAGGCGTCCTCGAAGACGGCCTCCTGACGCTCGGGGTCGGTGACGAAGTACTGCGACAGGTAGCCCTTGTCGAAGCGCATGCCCTCGGTGAGCTCGAGCTCGGTGCCGAAGGTGTTGCTCTCCTCGACGGTGACGACGCCCTCTTTGCCGACCTTGTCGATCGCCTCGGCGATGAGCGCACCGATGGTGGGGTCGGCGGCTGAGATCGAGGCCGTGGCAGCGATCTGCTCTTTGGTCTCGATGTCCTTCGCGTCGGCGAGCAGCTGGTCGGAGACGGCCTGGGCGGCCTTCTCGATGCCGCGCTTCAGCGAGATGGGGTCGGCACCGGCCGCGACGTTGCGCAGACCTTCGCGGACGAGGGCCTGGGCCAGCACCGTCGCGGTGGTCGTGCCGTCACCGGCGACGTCGTCGGTCTTCTTCGCGACCTCTTTGACGAGCTCGGCACCGATCTTCTCGAAGGGGTCGTCGAGCTCGATCTCCTTGGCGATGGAGACGCCGTCGTTCGTGATGGTGGGGGCGCCCCACTTCTTCTCGAGCACGACGTTGCGACCACGCGGGCCGAGCGTGACCTTCACCGCGTCGGCCAGGATGTTCAGGCCACGCTCGAGGCCACGACGGGCCTCTTCGTCAAAAGCAATGATCTTAGCCATGTGTGTTTTTCGTCCCTCCCGGACGTCATGAAGCAGAAGCATTGGCACTCACGTGTCGCGAGTGCCAGCAACGATTCTGGCACTCGCCCGATGAGAGTGCAAGTGACGTGACGGGGCCCGGACGCACGAGCACGCCGTCACGGTGGACCGTGACGGCGTGCGGCATGGGAGTCGGCGCGGCGCGGCGCTCCGGCGGGCTTCAGGCGAGCCGGACGGACTCCGCCTGCGGCCCCTTGTCGCCCGTGCCGACCTCGAACACGACGGCCTGGCCCTCTTCGAGCACCTTGTAGCCGCTCATGTCGATGGCCGAGTAGTGCACGAAGACGTCCTGGCCGTCACCCTCGACGGTGATGAAGCCGTAGCCCTTCTCCGCGTTGAACCATTTCACGGTCCCGTTTGCCATGGTGTCGCTCCCCTTTTGCTGTGGTGGTACGGCGCGTGCGGTGCTGCAGGGCCGGGTCGTCGACGCAGCGACCTGCGAACCCGGACGGGACAGCGTCACTCGTGCAGAACACCAGGTCGGCGAGCCGTGAGGGGCGACCAATTCCAGATGGTAACCACGGGAAAAACGGAAAAGCGCGCCCCGACCGAGAAACACCCGCAGAAAACGAGGATTTCACCGGTTATTAAACATGGGCGTAACACGGGAGGTGCGGTGAGGGCCTGACGGGACCCGCGCCTCCTCGGATCGACGCCGCGGGAGCGGCGCCTTCAGGAGCTGTAGTCGGCCCCGAGGACGATGGTGACGGCGGCACCCGGGAAGGCGTCGCTCACCTCGACGTCGGTGATGCCGAGCTGCTGGGCGAGCCCGAGCGCCGCGGCCTCGTCGTCGGCCGCCGAGTAGTAGACGGTCGACGTCGCGACGCGCTCGCTGGCGTTGCCCTGGGTGCCGACGACCCACCCGGCGGTCTCGAGCCGCTCGGAGGCCGAACCGGCGAGCCCGGCGGTGGCCGTGCCGTTCAGGACGGTGATGGTGGTGACCAAAGGGTCGACCTGCGAGGGGTCCGTCAGCGGGGCCACCGTCGGCGAGGCCGTCGGGGTCACCGTCTCCGTCTCGGGCGCCTGGGCCTCGGCGGTGCTCAACGACGAGGGGTTCACGAACTGGAAGCTGTTGTTCGCGACCCCGAGGTAGACCACGCCGGCACCGACCAGCACGCCGACGGCCAACGCGGCCCAGGCGAAGGCGATCCAGCCGCTGCCGGGGCGCTTCTCGGCCCGGTGGGCTCCGACGCGGTCGAGGTCGGCGGGGACGTCGTCGAACCGGTCTCGGTCGAATTTCGGCATGCGTGGTCTCTCGTGGGTCAGCGGGTCGGACCGAACGAACGGGTCGATCGGGCGTCGCGGCGGGCGACTCGCAGGCGCTGCAGGCGGCCGACGAGCATGGGTGCGTAGGCCAGTGCAGCGGGTCGGTCTATGAGCGAGTTGAGCAGTTGCTGGTAGCGGACGATCCCGAGGCCGAACTCGCGACGGACGGCGGCCTCCCGGGCACCGGCGGCGGCGGGGGCGTGCTGCTCGAAGTCCAGGACGGCACGGTCGAGCTCGGACAACGCGCTCGAGCGCACGTCGTCACCTGTCGCCTTCTCGTCCATCGTCGATGCCCTCCCCTGGGTTCCGGGTCATCCTATGGGCGGCGCCCCGACCGATCGCGGAGGCCGGGGGCGTGGTCCGACAACCCGTCCACGCGCTCGGGGAGCCGCCCGGCGCCGCGAGCTGCCGACCCGCGGTCAGGCAGTGAGGTGCAGCCGCGTGCCGTGGGCGTCCCCCACGCCCAGCACCCGGCCGTCGAGGGCGAGGGCCGCGAACGCGTCGTCGGGAGACACTCCCGGGGGCACCTCGGCGACGACGTCGGTCAGCAGGTCTCGTCGTTCGTACGAGATCCACCGCGCGCCCAGCCGGCCGACCTCGTCGACGAAGGCCTGACGCCGGCGACCCGGCAGGTAGACGAGCGTGCCCGTCGAGACGACGACGAGCGTGACGCCCGTCGGGGCCTCGGCCGCGAGCGGGGCGAGACCGTCCACGGCGTCCGCCGCCACGAGACGAGGAGGCGCGGTGCGGGCGAGCGCGACGGCCCGCCCCAGCAGGTCCCGCCGATCGGCGCGCTCGGGGGGCAGCAGCGTCGCGAGCCAGGCGACCTGGTCGGGGTCGCGGACGTCGACCGGGTCGAGGTCGATCCCCGCCCGCCAGACGATCTCGGGAAGCGGGGCCGTCGGCAGCTCCGCCTCGGACCGGGCCGCGCCCTCGACGACGACGTCGATCCCGAGCTGCACCGTGCTCGACGGATCGCCCCAGCTCCGGTCGCCCGAGCGGTAGCCGTAGCGGTCGACACCGAGGCAGAGCCCGGCCGAGGCGCCGACCTCGATCAGGGCGATCGGGCCCGGCACGCGAGCCAGCGCGATCGACAGCGGCGCGCAGCGGCGCACGTCGTTGGTCTGGGTGAGCCGTCGGCCGAGTTCGGCCACGACGTCGTCGGAGCGGGCGAGCAGCCAGGGCCGCAGCACCGACCAGGCGCCGTGCGGCGCACCCAGCCACCGGCAGACCGCGAGGACGAGGACGGGCTGGCGCCGCGCCTCCTCGGCTCGATCGACGACGGCGAGCGCCGCCGGATCACCCGCGACGCCCCGCGCGAGTTCTGCCTGCGACGGCGACCCCTCGCGGTCGAAGGCGAGGGCCGCGGCCAGGAAGCGGTCGGAGGTGCTCACGAGCAGGAGTCTGACAGCCCGGTGGGGGCCCGGGAATCGTGCACCGGCCGACCGTGTTGAATGAGGAGTCCCGACAAGCAAGGAGATCATCGTGGCGTACAAGATCGAGAAGACCGACGAGCAGTGGCGCGAAGAGCTCGACGCCGAGCAGTACTCCGTCCTGCGGGAGGCCGCCACCGAGCGCCCGTGGACGGGTGAGCTGCTCGACGAGAGCCGTGCCGGCGTCTACGCCTGTGCGGCGTGCAGCGCCGAACTGTTCAAGAGCGGCACCAAGTTCGACAGCGGCTGCGGCTGGCCCAGCTTCTACGAGTCGGTGAACCCGGACGCGGTCCAGCTGATCGAGGACAACTCGCTCGGCATGACCCGCACCGAGGTCCGGTGCGCGAACTGCGGTTCGCACCTCGGCCACGTGTTCCCCGACGGTTTCGGCACGCCGACCGGCGACCGTTACTGCATGAACAGCATCTCGCTCGACTTCAAGGCCGCCGAGTAGTGAGCGCCGTCGCCGACGCCGCCCGACGTCGTCGGTCGCGGTCGAAGGTCACCGACGTCGCGCCGACGCACGAGCAGTTGCTCGACGCGGTGCGGTCGGCGGCGACGGTGGCGGACCACTCCGAGCTGAGGCCCTGGCGCCTGATCGAGTTCCGCGGAGACGACCGGCTCGTCGTGGGCCGGTCGCTGGCCGACGCGGGTGGGGCCGAGGGCCACGCCCGCGACAAGCTCACGCAGAAGGCGCTGCGGGCGCCGCTGATCGTCGCCGTGGTCGTCTCGCCCCGCGACAGCCGCAAGGTGCCCTACTGGGAACAGGAGTCCGTCGCCTCGGGCGTCGCGCACCTGCTGTCGCTCGTTCTCGACGACGAGGGCTGGGGCGTGTTCTGGCGTACGGGCGTCCTGACCCGCGCTCCCCAGGTGGCGGCCGCGCACGGCCTGCGCGAGGGCGAGCAGTTGCTGGGCTGGCTCTACGTGGGCGGATGCGACGGTGACGACGCCAAGCCTCGCAAGCTGCTCGACCCCGAGCAGTTCGTCAGCACGCCGTAGCGGGTCGACCGCCCTCGGCGGCACCCGGTCGCGGGTGCCGCGCCGGTCACCAGGTCTTGTGGCTGTTGCCGATCACCGTGATGGGCAGCCAGAACGACCCGGTCATCAGGACGATGCCCCCGAAGAAGACGAAGGCGTTGGGCTCGCCCGAGCCGAACGAGTAGGCGAACAGGGCGAAGCTGACGAAGAGCATGGCGAGCGAACCGAGCGCGGTCAAGATCGTGGACAAGGGGGCTCCTCAGGTCGGTGCGTCCGGCGGGCGCGGTGCGCTGCGTCTACTTCACCACTTCTCGGCCTCGGAATGCCAATCCTGCACCGACCGCATGCACCACGCCGGGTGAGGAGGCGCGGGCTGGGTAAGATGGGCGAGCCTTGCCGGCCTGGCGCAATTGGTAGCGCATCCGACTTGTAATCGGAAGGTTACGGGTTCGAGTCCCGTGGCCGGCTCTCTTCTCCCGCCGTTCCGACAAGACCCTCACGGCTCACCCCTCGAGGGCGACGAGCAGGTGACGCAGGCCGTCCGCGACGGCTGGGCGCGCCTCCTCGGGCAGGGCGGCGAGCACGGCCCGCTCGTCCGCGAGCTGGACCTCGAGCACGCGGTCGATCAGACGGCGCCCGGCCGCGGTCGGCGCGACGAAGTAGCCACGGTGGTCGGCGGGGTTCGCGGAGCGATCGACGAGGCCTGCCGCGAGCAGCCCCTTGACGCGCTTCGTCACGGCCGGCGGTGAGAGCAGGGTCTCGTCCGCCAACTGCGTCGGACTCATCGGTCCGCCGCGGCGGGTCAGGGCGGCGAGCAGGTCGAAGTCCGCGCGCCCCAGGCCGAACTCGGCCAGCAGGTCGTCGCTACGACGCTGCACGATGCGGGCGAGCCGGTTCACCCGGCCGACGACCGGGATCGCCGAGACGTCGAGGTCGGGCCGGAGTTCGCGCCACCGGTCGTGGACGTCGTCCATCACGTCTCGGAGCCCGGGATCGGTCATGCCCTTGAGCCTAGCGATGCTTCACGAGTAAAGTGATGCGCAGATAATTCACCCGTGAAGCAGTTCGACGACGAGCGCCCACGCCGCGCCGACCAGAGGACAGCCACATCACGACCACGACCCCCACCCACCGCCTGCTGCCGCACCCACGCGACCTGGTCCGCTTCGGCCCACACGACGGCGCCCACCGTCCGGCCGCCCGCGTCGCCGCGTCCGTCCTGGCACCGATGGTCGTGCTGGCCCTGATCGGCCACGTGGAGTGGACGCCCTACGCGGTGTTCGGGGCCTTCGCCTCGGCTTTCGGCCGGGGGCTGCCCCGCTTCCAGCGGCTCGAGATGCAGCTCGAGGCCGGGCTCGTCCTCGTCGCCTGCGTGGTGCTGGGCACCGCGCTGGCCGCCTCGGCGGCCCCGGTCTGGCTGCTCGTCGTCACGATCGGCATCGTGGCCGGCATCACCTCGGCCCTCTCCGACCTGCGCCGCTGGAGCCCGCCCGGGCCGCTCTTCTTCGTCTTCGGCCTGGGCGTCACCGCGTTCGTGCCCGCGACCGGGTCGACCGTCGCCGTCGCGGCCGTGGTCGCCCCGGCGAGCCTCGCCCTCGCCCTGCTCGCGTCGCTCGCGGGCGTGCTGCTGCCCGCCGGTCGTCGCGCG
>NZ_JACYNS010000020.1:0-36703 GCF_014839405.1 Frigoribacterium sp. CFBP 13605
CGCGCCGAGGAGTGGCGGTCGACCCAGGCGCGCCCCCGGTCGGCGACCGCGCGGACGACCCGGGCCCGCAGCTGGCTCTTGACCTGCGCCGCGGCCCGCGCGGCCGTCACCTCGAGGGCCCAGGCGACGAGCGATCGTGCCGCCACCGAGACTCCGAGCCCCAGCAGGGTGGTCGAGAGACCGGAGACGCGCCCGTCGACGACCTGGACCACGGCCGTCGTGGTGAACCAGGCCACGGCGACGATCGCGAGGGTCTGCGCGAGGCCGAGCACGGCACCGAGCCCCAGGAACACCCGGGCGGCGGAGGCGTAGCGCAGGAGGCGCGGGTCGAGCGGCTTCACGGACGTCGCCTCAGTGCGCGGCCGGGATGGTCGCCCGGGTGATCCGCTTGCGGAAGATCCAGTAGGTGAAGCCCTGGTATCCGAGGATGAGCGGGACGAAGACGAGGGCCACCCAGCTCATGATCGTCAGGGTGTAGGTCGAGCTCGACGCGTTGGCGATCGTGAGACCGTTCGCCGGATCGTTGCTCGCCGGCATCACCCAGGGGAAGAGCGCGGCGAACAGGCTCGACACCGCCAGGGCGATCGTGAGGGCCATGAGGCCGAAGGACCGGCCCTCGCGACCGCGCAGGTTCGCGACGAAGGAGGCGATCAGGCTGACGGCGGCCCCGGCCGAGAGGACCACCGAGGCGAGGGTCCCGTGCATCAGCGAGGTCAGGACCAGGAAGGACGCCGCGACGACGATCGTCACGAGCCCCGCGCGGGTGGCCAGGCGCCGGGCCCGGTCACGGATCGCCCCCTCGGTCTTGAGCGTGACGAACACGACGCCGTGCGTGAAGAAGAGGAGCAGGGTCGTGAGACCGCCCAGCAGGGCGTAGGGGTTCAACAGGTCGACCAACGTCCCGGTGTAGTTGTGCCCCTCGTCGAGCGGCACGCCCTGCACGACGTTGGCGAACACCAGCCCCCAGACGAACGCCGGCACGGCCGAGCCGACGACGATCATGAGGTCGAAGCGGCGCTTCCACGAGGACTCGGGACGCTGGTGGCGGTACTCGAACGAGACGCCCCGCGCGATCAGGGCCAGCAGGATGAGCAGCATCAGGAGGTAGAAGCCGCTGAACAGCGTGGCGTACCACTCGGGGAAGGCCGCGAACAGGAACGCACCGGCGACGATGACCCACGTCTCGTTGAGGTCCCAGACCGGACCGATGGTGTTGATCAGCACGCGCCGGTCGGTGTCGTCGCGACCGAGGAAGGGCAGGGACATGCCGACCCCGAAGTCGAAGCCGTCGAGCACGAAGTAGCCGACGAAGAAGAACCCGAGGATCACGAACCAGAGGGTGGGGAGGTCCATGGTCAGAGCCTTTCTCGCGTCGGTTCGGTGGGGGTGGTGGGCATCAGTAGACCGTCGCCTCGTGGCGGATCTCGCCCGACACGGGGTCGGGCTCGGGGGCGTCGGCCGGCCCCTTCTGGGCGGCCCTGACGATGAGCTTGAACTCGACGACCGCGAGCGTGCCGTAGATCAGCGTGAAGGCGACGAGCGAGATGAGCACCGTCAGGCCGGTGACGCCCGGCGAGACGCCGTCCTCGGTCTTCAGCAGCCCGAAGACGAGCCAGGGCTGTCGACCCATCTCGGTGAAGACCCAGCCGACGATCATGGCGAGGAGGGGCATCGGGTAGCTGAAGACCGCGGCCCGCCAGACCCACCTGTTCTGCGGCAGTCGCCCCTTGCGGGTGATCCAGAGGCCGACGAGCGAGACGAGGACGCTGACCATGCCGAGGCCCATCATCCAGCGGAAGGACCAGTAGGTGACCCAGATGATCGGGGTGTAGTCCCCCGGACCGTAGAGCTGCACGTACTGCGCCTGGAGGTCGTTGATGCCCTCCACCGTGCCGTCGAAGGTGTGCGTCGACAGGAACGACAGCAGGTACGGCACCCGGATGCTGAAGAGCTCGTGCACCCCGTCGGGCGTGCCCAGGGTGAAGATCGAGAACGAGGCGTCGGCGCCCGTGCTGGTCTTGTACAGGGCCTCCGCGGCCGCCATCTTCATCGGCTGGGTCTCGACCATGGCGAGACCCAGCTGGTCGCCCGTGATGAAGGTGAGCGCGCCGGCGGCCACCATCGTCCAGAGACCGAACCGCAGGGCCGGTCGCATCGTCTCGAGGTGCTGGTTGCGCGAGAGGTGCCAGGCGGCGACGGCGACGATGACCGCGGCCGAGACCATGAAGCAGGCGAAGATCGTGTGCGGGAACGCGGCGAGGGCGACCTTGTTGGTCAGCACCTCCCAGATGCTCGTGAGCTCGGCCCGCCCCTTCTCCTCGTTGATGTCGTAGCCGACCGGGTTCTGCATGAAGGCGTTCGCGGCGATGATGAAGTACGCCGAGAGGATGCTGCCGACCGTCGCACCCCAGATGCTCAGCAGGTGGAGCTTCGGCGGCACCTTGTCCCAGCCGAAGATCCAGATGCCGATGAAGGTCGCCTCGAGGAAGAACGCGAGCAGGCCCTCGAGCGCGAGCGGGGCGCCGAACACGTCGCCGACGAACCGCGAGTAGTCGGACCAGTTCATGCCGAACTGGAACTCCTGGACGATGCCGGTCACGACGCCCATGGCGAAGTTGATCAGGAAGATCTTGCCGAAGAACTGGGTCAGCTGCAGGTAGTGGACGCGGCCGGTGCGCACCCAGGCCGTCTGGAAGACCGCCACCGTGAAGGCCATGCCGATCGTGAGGGGCACGAACAGGAAGTGGTAGATCGTGGTGAGCCCGAACTGCCAGCGGGACAACAGCAGCGGGTCGAGCAGCTCGTTCATCGGGATGTGCCTTCTCCCTCGGATGGTGGTGGTGGTCGTGCGTCGCACCGTCGGGACGTGTCGAGCCTAGATCCGGAGATGAACGACACCTGTCGTTTAGGGCACCCGGGCGCCGTGCACTCGCTGTGAATAGGCTCGGGCGGGTGAACGACGTGCTGACGACCCTGCTCGACCTGGTGCAGTCCGTCGATCCCGTGCTGAGGACGGTGCTGGCCGGCATCGCCATGGTGCTCGAGACGTCGGTGCTGCTAGGCCTGATCGTGCCGGGCGACACGGTGGCGATCGTGTCGGCCACGGCGGTGGGGTCACCCTTCGAGTTCGGTGCGCTCGTGGTCGCCCTCGTCCTCGGCGCCCTGGTGGGCGAGAGCGTCGGGTTCGCCCTCGGCCGGTTCTTCGGACCGAGGATCCGCGCGAGCGCGCTCGGACGACGCCTCGGCGAGGCGAACTGGGTCCGGGCCGAGAACTACCTCGCGCGACGGGGCGGCATCGCCGTCTTCGTCTCGAGGTTCCTGCCGGTTCTGCACTCGCTCATCCCGTTGACGGTGGGCACGAGCCCCATGCGCTACCGGACGTTCCTCACCTGGACGGCCCCCGCCTGCCTCCTCTGGGCCCTCGCCTACGTCTCCGTCGGCGCGGCGGCCGCGGGCGGCTACCGCGAGCTGGCGGACCGACTGCACCAGGCCGGGTACGTCTTCGTCGGCATCATCGTCGCGTTCGTCCTGCTGGTCGTCGTCGTGAAGAAGGTCCTGCACCGCCGCGAGGAGCGCCACATGACACGCCCCGACGGGGACGCGGGCGACGGGTCGTCCTGACCCGCGCCTCCTCGGGGTCGCCCTCCGGGCGGGGCCCGGACGACGGAGAGCCCCGTTCCGCGGACGGAACGGGGCTCTCGACGAGGGGGCCTAGCTGTCGAGCAGGCCCTTCTCGGTCAGGTAGTCCTTGGCGATGGTGGCCGAGGACTCCTTGTCGGTCTGGCTCTTCGAGTTGAGCTTCTGCAGGTCGGAGGCGCTCAGGACCTCGTCGACGCTGTCGATGACGTCCTGCGCGTCGGAGTCGACCTTGTCGGACACGATCGGGACCACGTTCTGCGGCAGGATCATGTTCTCGGGGTCGTCCAGGGTGACGAGGTCGTTCTCGGCGATCAACGGGCTGGCCGTGTAGATGTCGGCCAGCTGGACGCTGCCGTCGGTCAGGGCCTTGACCGTCAACGGGCCACCGCCGTCGTCGATCGGCGTCGAGGTGACGTCGACACCGTAGATGCTCTTCAACCCGGGAGGGCCGTAGGGACGTTCGGCGTTCTCGGGCGGAGCACCCAACGTCAGCGTGCCGGAGTAGTCCTTGAGGTCGGCCAGGCTCGTGATGTCGTTCTCCTCGGAGAACTCCTTCGTCACGTTGTAGCTGTCCTGGTCGGACGCCGCGGCGGCCTTCAACGCGGTCAGACCGGAGGGCAACGCGGCGGCGAGGGCCGTCTCGACCTCTTCGGGCGACTTGGCGGTCTCGTCCTTGTCGTAGTACTGCAACAGGTTGCCGGTGTACTCGGGGAAGACGTCGATCTTGCCGGACTCGAGCTCGGGCAGGTAGACCTCGCGCTGACCGATCTGGTACTGACGGTCGACCGTGTAGCCCTTGGCCTCGAGGGCCTGGGCGTACAACTCGGCGATGATCTCGTTCGAGTAGTACTGCTGCGAGCCGATGACGAGCGTGTCGCCGTCGCTCGACGCCGACGAGTCGCCGGAGCTCAGCGGGTCGCTCGACGCGCACCCTGCCAGGGCCACCATGGCCCCGATCGCGACCGCGCCGAGAACGGTGAGCCGGCCTTTCTTGTTCGCTGTGATCACTGTGTGCCTTTCGTGAGGGGTGTTGCCGTGACCGCCCCGGGCCGGACGGCCCTGGAGCGGATGTCGGTGGGGCGCCCGGCCGTGACCCCGGCGGGGACGACGAGACGCTGGACGATCGAGAAGAGGATCTCGAGGACGACCGCGAGGGCGATGACGAGGATGGAGCCCGCCAGCATCTTCGGGTAGTCGTTCGCCCGGAGGCCCGTGATGATGTAGCTGCCGAGACCGCCCGCGCCGACGAAGGTGGCGAGGGTCGCCGTCGCGACGACCTGGAGGACGGCCGACCGGATGCCGCCGATCAGCAGAGGCAGGCCGAGAGGCATCTCGACCTTCGTCATGATCTGCCACTCGGTCATGCCGACGGCCCGCGCGGCGTCGACGGTCTTGCGGTCGACGGCCTCGAACCCCGAGTAGGCACCGGCGAGCACCGACGGGATCGCCAGGATGACGAACGAGATGATCGGCGCGGTGAGGCCGATGCCGACGGACAGGGCGATGAGGGTGATGACGCCGAAGGAGGGCAGGGCGCGCGCGCCGCCCGAGATCGAGACGGCGATCGAGCGACCACGGCCGGTGTGTCCGATGAGGTACCCGACGGGAACGGCGATCACCGAGGCGATCACCACCGAGAGGGCGCTGTACCAGAGGTGCTGACCCAGCCTCGTGGGGATGCCGTCGGCACCCGTCCAGTGGATCGGGTCCGCGAGCCAGGCGAACGCCTCGACGAAGAAGTTCACGGCAGCACGACCTCCTGGCGGTCCTGGAGGGGAGCGACGGGCTTGATCTTGGCGTCCTTGCGGCTCCAGGGCATGAGGACCCGCCCGAGGAGCACGAGCAGGAAGTCCAGCACGAGGGCCATGACGATGGTGAGCACGATCCCCGCCACGATCTCGGCGGTGATGTCGCGCTGGAAGCCGTCGATGAAGAGGAGTCCCAGACCGTTGACGCCGAGCACCCCTCCGACCGTGGCGAGGCTGACCGTGCTCACCACGACGACCCGCAGACCGGCGAGCATGACCGGACCCGCCAGGGGGAACTCGACCCTCCAGAACCGTTGCCAGGACGAGTAGCCCACGGCCGTCGCCGACTGCGTGACGTCGGCCTCGACGGCGGCGAGGGCGTCGGCCACCGATCGGACCATGAGGGCGATGCCGTAGAGGGTGAGGCCGATGACGATGTTGACGGGACTCCGCAGCGAGGTGCCGAAGACCACCGGCAGGGCGATGAGGAGGGGCAAGGACGGAATCGCGTAGAACAGACCGGCGACCGTGAGGATTCCCCTCGACACCCGGTAGCGGTTCGCGAACCAGCCGATGGGCAGCGAGATGACGAACGCCAGGATGACCGGCGGCACGCTCAGGCCGAGGTGCACGATCGTCTTGTCGAGGATGTAGTCGCTGTTGGACCAGATCCAGTTCACGACGCCTGCCCACCTCGGACCGACTCGGTCAGCACCCCGGCGGTGCGCCCGTCGCCGTCCACCACCACCTGCCCGGTCGGCGTCTGCTCGACGTGGAGGGCACGCTTGCCCCGGTTGGCTCCGATGAACTCGGCGACGAAGTCGGTGGCGGGTGCCGAGAGGATCTCGGCGGGGCTGCCCTGCTGGGCGATCTGGCCGCCCTTCTCGAGGATCACGACCTGGTCGCCGAGGTAGAAGGCCTCGTCGATGTCGTGCGTGACGAAGACGACGGTCTTGTCGAGTTCGCGCTGCAACCGGATGAGCTCTTGCTGCAGGTCGGACCGGACGAGCGGATCGACGGCACCGAAGGGCTCGTCCATGAGCAGGATGTTCGGGTCGACGGCGAGGCCACGGGCCACGCCGACCCGCTGTTGCTGCCCACCGGACAGCTGGCTCGGGTAGCGCTGGGCCAGGTCACGGTCGAGACCGACCGTGTCCATGAGCTCGAGGGCGCGGTCACGGGCGACCTTCTTCGACGTGCCCTTGAGGACGGGGACGGTCGCGATGTTGTCGACGACCTTGCGATGCGGAAGGAGACCGGAGTTCTGCATGACGTAGCCGATGCTGCGGCGGAGCCCGACGGGCTCGAGGTCGCCGATCGACTTGCCGTCGATCTCGATGACACCGGAGGTCGGGTCGACCATGCGGTTGATCATCCGCAGGATCGTCGTCTTGCCGCAGCCGCTCGACCCGACGAAGACCGTGGTCTTCCGGGACGGGATCACCAGGCTGAAGTCGTCCACCGCCAGGGTGCCGTCGGGGTACTGCTTCGTCACGGAACGGAACTCGATCATGGGTGGCTCATTCCTCGTGGGCAGCACGAATCGACACTTGCCAGGGCGTTCACCCAACCACAGATCCCGACGAAGCGTCATCGACCCCGCCGGGGCCCCCGACGCCGGCCGTCACACGGCCGACGAGGTCAGTGCGCGCCGACGAGGGGCTCGAGGTAGCCCGTCAGGACCGTGCGGCACTGGTCGACGAAGCGGCCGTCGCCCTCGGCGTCGTCGATGAAGGCGCGCGCCAGCAGGGCATTGGCGATCTCGACCGCCACCTGGAGGCCCAGCTCGAGCTCGTCGGTGCGCGGCACCGAGCAGTGGTCGACGAGCACGGCGAGCAGCTGCTCGGCCAGGGGGCTCGTGTACTGGCGCGTCTCGGGCGTGCGCACGTCGGGTGCGTCGCCGAAGCGGATGGCCCGGAAACCGGGCTCGCTGCGGTACATCTCCGCCTTGGCGTCGACGAACAGGTCGACGGCACGACGCCAGTCGGTGACGGCGTCGTCGGACACGGCCTCGTCGACCCGGACGGTCAGACGCTGGACGGAACGCAGGGCGAGCGCGTCGACGACGGCGATGCGGTCGGGGAAGTAGCGGTAGACCGTGCCGATCGAGGCGCCCGCCCGCTCGGCGACCATGGCCGTCGTCAGACGCTCGTAGCCGATCTCGTCGATGATGGCCGCGGCCGCGTCGAGCAGCCCGGTGAGCCGCGCGGAACTGCGAGCCTGGACCGGCTCGTTCCTCAGCAGCGGTGAACCCCCGGGCAGTGCGTCATTGACGTCGGTGACGAGCAACGTTTCTCCGTTTCGTGGCGATGCCTCGACGGGGTCGGGCACGGTGCGATGACGTCGGAAGGGGGACCGTGGTGGCGGTCACCGGATGTCGGCGGCTGCCACCAGAATGGATCGCATGTGCGGACGATTCGTGATGGCACGCGCCTCGAGCGACCTGGTGGCCCTGTTCGACGTCGATGTATCAGGAGACACTCTCCCAGAGCCTTCCTGGAATATCGCTCCGACCCGGCCGGTGAGTCTGCTCGTCGACGCGGCTCCTCGGGGCGAGGACGCCGGCGGCCCGCCGGTCCGACGGCTCGCCGCGGCGCGGTGGGGTCTCGTGCCCGGTGGCTCGGCAGGGCCCGACTCCGGTCCCCCGCTGTTCAACGCACGGTCCGAGTCGGTCGCCGAGAAGCCGTCGTTCCGCGACGCCGTGGTCTCGCGCCGCGGCCTGGTCCCGGCCACGGGGTGGTACGAGTGGCAGACCCTGCCCGACGGCTCGAAGCGTCCTGTCCTCGTGCGGCTGCCCGACGACGAGGTGGTGCTGTTCGGCGCGCTCTACGAGTGGTGGCGAGACCCGTCGGCCGAGGTGGGCGCCCCGTCTCGGTGGCTGTTGTCGACGACCGTGTTGACCCGCGCCTCCTCGGGTCCGGTGTCCGAGGTGCACGACCGCATGCCGGTGCTCGTCGGCACCGACGTCATGGACGACTGGCTCGACCCCGAGACCGAGGGCGACGACGACCTGGTGCAGGGCATCGCCGGCCTCAGCGACGAGATCGCCGCGCGCCTGCTGCACCACGAGGTCGGCCCCGAGGTCGGCTCGTCGTCGGTCGACCACCCCGGTCTGCTGGCCCCCGTCGGCTGATCCGGTCCGCCGGCGGTCCGTCCGTCCGTCCGACGACCCATCGTGCGAGACTGACCGGATGCCCGACACCCGCAAGGCACCGCCCGCCGCCGTCGAGCCCTTCCTCCACCGAGCGGCCCGCATCGAGAACTCGGTCCACCGCTTCCGCGAGAAGCGAGCCCGACGCCGCGGCCTCCTGCCCACCGTCGTGCCGTACACCGGCTACGGCGCTCCCGGATGGGCGCGGGTGCTGTCCCGCGTCCTGCTCACCCGGACGGGCACGCTGTCGGGCGTGGACCGCCTCAACGTCCGGGGGTGGCGCAGCTTCACCAGCGTGCCCGTCGAGAAGGCCCTGGTCGAGGTCTCGCTCGGCGGTCGCGTCCAACGCGTCCAGGCCGACCGCGGTGGCGTGCTCGACGCCCGCATCGCCGTCGACCTCGAACCCGGCTGGCACGTCGCGACCCTCAGTACCGAGGGGTCCGTGCCGGTCGAGGCGCCGATCTTCGTCATCGATCCGGAGGCGCGGTTCGGCATCGTCTCGGACATCGACGACACCGTGATGGTCACCTCGCTGCCCCGGCCGCTGCTCGCGGCCTGGAACACCTTCGTGCTCAACGAGCACGCCCGGCGCCCGGTGCCCGGCATGGCCGTGCTCTACGAGCGCCTGAACGCGGCGAACCCCGGGTGCCCCGTCATCTACCTCTCGACGGGCGCCTGGAACGTGGCGCCGACGCTGTCCCGCTTCCTGTCCCGCAACCTGTACCCGAGCGGCGCACTCCTGTTGACCGACTGGGGCCCCACCCACGACCGGATCTTCCGCAGCGGTCGCCTGCACAAACAGGAGTCCCTGCGCCGCCTCGCCGACGAGTTCCCCGAGCTCAAGTGGCTGCTCGTCGGCGACGACGGGCAGCACGACGAAGAGCTGTACGGCACGTTCCTGCACGACCACCCCGAGAACGTGGCCGCCGTGGCGATCCGTCAGCTGTCGCCGAGCGAGGCCGTGCTGGCCGGTGGACGGTCGCGGTCGGAACACGCCGAGGGCAGCGACGTCGTCTGGGTGTCGGCACCCGACGGCGCCGGCCTGTGGGAACAACTCCTCGACAACGGCGTGATCGACTGACCCTGGTAGCTCGTGCTGATCCTGTGATAGTGGGATAGTCCTGTTTTGTGGGTCGACATGGCTGCTATCGTGGATCATCCCGAGATTGGAGCATCGTGTTCGACGACGACCAGGCCGCACGAGTGCCGGTGCCCCCGCTCGTGTCGACGGACGAGCGTGAACGCCAGGTCGGCGAGCAGGTCCGTCGCCTGCGGCTCGACCGGGGACTCGACCAACTCGAACTCGCCCGACGGGCCGACCTGTCCCCCAGCACGGTGCAGTCCCTCGAGGCCGGCCGCGGCAGCACGTTGCGCACGCTCGTCCGCGTCCTGCGGGCCCTCGGTGCCGACGACGTCCTCGGGGGCATCGCCCCGGCGAGCGCCGTCAGCCCGCTCGACGTGCTGCGGTCGGCGGGCGACGAGCCGCGACGTCGGGTGTATCGCCCGCGGGGCGGACGATCACCGGGCGGCGACTCGTGAGCTGGGTCCCGGTCCGGGCGGTCGAGGTGACGGCGTGGGGTCTCCGGGTGGGGGCCGTGGCACTCGACCCGGGGATCGGGGCGTACGTCTTCGAGTACTACCCGGACTGGGTGGCGCGCGGCATCGAGTTGGCGCCGCTGACCATGCCGGTGCGTACGCGGCGGCACGTCTTCCCGCAGTTGTCCGAGACGACGTTCCATCGCCTGCCCGCCGTGCTGGCGGACGCGATGCCGGACGACTTCGGCAATGCGGTGATCGACGCCTGGTTGGTGCGCCAGGGGGTGTCACGGCAACAGGTGAGCCCGCTCGACCGGTTGGCGTACATGGCGGACCGGGCCATGGGGGCCTTGGAGTTCCGGCCGGCGCGGGGACCGCGTCAGCGGACGACGAGCGCGGTCGAACTGAGTGCGCTCGTCGAGGGGGCACGCAGCGTGCTGGACGCCAGCTTCGGCGACGACCGCGAGGCGGAGTCGGCGATCAGGTCGTTGATCCAGGTGGGGACGTCGGCGGGTGGGGCGCGGGCGAAGGCGGTGGTCGCGTGGAACCGTGGCACGGGCGAGATCCGGTCGGGCCAGGTGGCGGCGCCGGACGGGTTCGAGCACTGGTTGATCAAGCTGGACGGGGTGGGCCCCGACTCCGAGCTGGGGTCGGGAGGTCTCGCCGGCCGGGTCGAGTACGCGTATTCGCTGATGGCGGGGGCGGCGGGGATCGACATGGCCGAGTGCCGGTTGCTCGACGAGAACGGGCGGTCGCACTTCATGACGCGTCGGTTCGACCGCAAGGCCGAGGGCAAGGCCCACGTCCTGACGCTGTGCGGGGCGGCCCATCTCGACTTCCGGCAGCGACAGGCCCACGACTACGGGCAGCTGTTCGACGCCGTCCGTCGGATGGGGTCGGGTGACGAGGCGATGGCGCAGGCGTTCCGCCGGATGGTCTTCAACGTGCTGGCGGCCAACAACGACGACCACACGAAGAACTCGTCGTTCCTGTTGGCGGGGCCCGAGGCGTCATGGGGGTTGTCGCCCGCGTACGACGTGACGTTCGCGCACAACCCGACCGGGCGGTGGACGTACCAGCACCTCATGGGGGTGGACGGAGTCTTCCGTGACGTCTCGAGGGCCGACGTGATGCGCCTGGCGGACCGTTTCCTGGTGCGGGACGCGTCGGGCATCGTCGACGAGGTGCGTGACGCGGTGGGGCGGTGGCGGTCGTTCGCCGACGAGGCCGGCCTGCCCCGCGAGGCGGTCGTCCACGTCGAGGAGGCGCTGCCCGGCTGGTGAGGACGCCGGCGCCTCGGCGCCTGGTCCCCGCACCGGGGGTGGCCGATGTCGGTGGGGGTTCGTAGACTCCGTTCGAACACACATTCGAACGAGAGGTCGGCAGATGAGGGTGGACGAGAAGGTCCCGGTCGAGACGACCGCCGACGGGGCGCCCCTGCGCTTCGAGTGGCGGGGGGTCGTGTACGGCGTCGTCAGTTCGCCCGAACTCTGGGTCACTCGGACCGACTGGTGGCGATCGGCGACCCGGGCACCACGCGGGGCGAGCGCGCACCTGCTCGAGATGACGGTCTGGCGGGTCGACGCCGTGCCGCTCACGGACGGTGCCCACCGGGTCGACGGCACCTTCGACCTGGCGCTCGACGGCCGAGGCGACTCGTGGTTGCTGCTCGGGGTGTTCGACGACCGGGTCGAGCAGCAGCTGTTCGCCTGAACCCGGGGCGTCCGTCGGACGACGGTGGCCGGCGAGCCGTGCGACGTCGGGAATTCCCCCCGTGCCACACTCGTTGACGCACCAGGCGCCCTGCGCCCCGGGGACGCCGTGGTCCCGCACCACCCGCCTCCCCGACCGAAGAGAGCCTCCCGATGAATCCGTTGCTGTGGTTGTTCGACGCGCAGGTGCACATCGGCGACCAGACGATCCTCTGGCGCGAGGTGGTGGGCAACGTCTTCGGCCTGCTCAGTGCCCTCGGCGGCATGAGGCGCAAGGTCTGGGCCTGGCCGATCGGCATCGTGGGCAACGCGCTGCTGTTCACCGTCTTCCTCGGCGCGGTGTTCGACACCCCCAACCCGGTGAACCTGCTCGGGCAGGCCGCACGCCAGGTGATGTTCATCGTGGTGTCGATCTACGGCTGGTACCGCTGGAAGCACGCCGACGACGCCGGCGGCGCGGCCGTCGAGCCCCGCTGGGCGGGGTGGAAGAACCGGGTGCTGATCGTCGTCGTCCTCGTCGGCGGCACCGCCGCGTTGACCCCCCTGTTCCGCCTGCTGGGGTCGTACGAACCCGTGTGGGCCGACGCCTGGATCTTCACCGGGTCGCTCCTCGCCACCTACGGCATGGCCAAGGGCTGGGTCGAGTTCTGGTTGATCTGGGTCGCGGTCGACCTCGTCGGCACTCCCCTGTTGTTCAGCGCCGGCTACTACGCGTCGGCGTTCATGTACGTCTTCTACGGCGCCTTCACGCTCGCGGGGTTCGTCGTCTGGGCTCGCACCCGGCGGCAGAAGCCCAAGGTCGAGACGCTCTGGCCCGATCCGACGCTGCAACGCTGATCCCGGCCCCGGTGCGCGCTGGTTTGATGAGCGCATGCCCCTGCCCATCGAGAACTACGCACTGATCGGCGACCTGCACACCGGAGGCCTCGTCGGCTCCGACGGCAGCATCGACTGGCTCTGCCTCCCCCGCTTCGACTCCGCGTCGACCTTCGGTGCCCTGCTCGGCGACCACGACGCCGGACGCTGGCTCGTGGCCCCCTCCGACGCCGCCGCCACCTCGACCCGGCGATACGTCGACGACACCTTCGTGCTCGTCACCCGCTGGACGACGCCCACCGGCGTGGTCGAGGTCACCGACCTCATGCCCTACGGCGACCGGCGGGCCGACGTCGTCCGCCGGGTGACCGGGGTCTCGGGCACCGTCTCGATGCACGTGGACCTCGCGATTCGGTTCGGCTACGGGACGGCCCTCCCCTGGGTGCGGCAGATCCCCGAGGGCGACGAGACGGCACTCGTCGCCACGGCCGGGCCCGACGCCGTCGTGGTCCGCGGGCCCCGGCTGACGGCCACCGACCACACGCACGAGGCGACGTTCGACGTCTCCCCCGGCGAGACGGTCGACCTCAGCCTCACCTGGTACCCGTCCCATCGCGAACCGCCGGCGCCCCTCGACGTGCCGGCCGGCATCGACGAGACCGTCGCCTGGTGGCAGGAGTGGGCCTCACGCTGCTCGGCCCCCGAGGCCTACGCCCCCGAGGTGCACCGGTCTCTCCTGATCCTCCGAGCCCTCACCAACGAGGACACCGGAGGCATCGTCGCCGCGGCGACCACGAGCCTGCCCGAACGGTTCGGCGGCTCGCGCAACTGGGACTACCGCTACGTGTGGCTGCGTGACGCGTCGATGACGCTGCAGGCGCTCATCCTGCACGGATACGCCGAGGAGGCCGACCGGTGGCGCGGCTGGCTGCTGCGTGCCATCGCCGGGGACCCCGCCGACGTGCAGATCATGTACGGCCTGGCCGGCGAGCGGTACCTGCACGAGAGCGAACTCGGGCATCTGCCCGGCTACGACGGGGCCTCACCGGTGCGCATCGGGAACGCCGCGTACCAGCAGTACCAGGGCGACATCTTCGGAGAGGTGATGGTGGCCCTGCACGAAGCCCGCCTGCTCGGCGTCGAGGAGAGCGAGTACTCGTGGCCCCTGCAGCGTGCCCTCATGCAGTACGTCGAGGACAACTGGACCCGGCCCGACAACGGCATCTGGGAGATCCGCGGCGAGTTGCAGCACTTCACCCACTCGAGGGTGATGATCTGGGCCGCTCTGGACCGGGCCATCAAGGGCATCGAGCAGTTCGGCCTCGACGGCCCCGTCGACCGGTGGCGCCGGCTGCGTGACGAGGTGCGCACCGAGATCGAGACCCGCGGCTGGAACGCCGACCGCGCCTCCTTCACCCAGCACTACGGCACGACCGAGGTCGACGCGTCCCTGCTGCAGCTGCCGCAGGTCGGCTTCGTCGCCGCCGACGACCCGCGGATGCTCGGCACCGTCGCCGCCATCGAGCACGATCTGCTGGAGGACGGCCTGCTCATGCGTTACCGCACCGAGAGCGGCATCGACGGCCTGGACGGGGCGGAGAACCCGTTCTTGACCTGCTCGTTCTGGCTGGCCGAGCAGTACGCCGCCTCGGGGCGCGTCGACGACGCCGTCGCCCTGATGGACCGGCTGGTCGGCTACTGCAACGACGTCGGGATGCTCTCGGAGGAGATCGAGGTCGCGACGGGACGCCACGTCGGCAACACCCCGCAGGCGTTGTCGCACCTGGCGCTGGTGCGCGCGGCCGACGCGATCGGGAAGGCGCACGACCGCGGGTGACCCGACCCGCGCCTCCTCGGCTGCCGGACGCGACGACGGCCGCCCTGCTCGCGAGAGCGGGGCGGCCGTCGAGGTCTGCCGGTCAGGAGTGGGCGACCAGGATCAGGCGGGCCAGTCCGACGGACCGGTCGACCCGGCGGCGTAGGTGTCGAGCGGCACCTGGTCGGCCTTCCAGGCCTCGATCACGGGAGCGACGATCGCCCAGCAGCGCTCGGCGACGTCGCCGCGGATCGAGAGCGTCGGGTCGTCGTGGAAGATGCCGCTGAGCACCTCGCCGTAGGGCGTGAGCTCGGGCTTGCCCAGGGTGACCGACATCGTCGACTTCTCGAGGTCGAACGGGTTGCCCGAGCCGTTCGTGGTGACGCCGAGCTCCATCGTCTCGGGGCTGATCTCGATTCGGAGCGTGTCGGGCGTCGACGAACCGTTGAGGCCCTCGGGAAGCGCGGGGACCGGCTTGAAGGTGATGAGCACCTCTTTGCGGATCTTGGTCATGCCCTTGCCCGAACGCAGGATGAACGGCACGCCCGCCCAGCGACGGGTCTTGACCTCGAACTCGACCTCGGCGAGGGTCTCGGTCTGGCGCTCGTTGTCGACGCCGTCCTCGTCGGCGTAGGCGGGGACGTCCTTGCCGTCGATCGTGCCGGCCGCGTACTGGGCGCGACGGCTCGAGGCGACCGGGTCGGCGCCCTTGACCCAGGTGGCGCGCAGGACGCGGGCGATCTCGCTGCGCAGCTCGACCGAGTCGATGCTCGACGGGGCGTCCATCGCGATGACGGCGAGCACCTGCAGCAGGTGGCTCTGGATCATGTCGATCAGCGCGCCGGCCTTGTCGTAGTACTGGGCGCGACCCTCGAGGCCGAGGACCTCGTCGTAGAAGATCTCGACCTTCTCGATGTTCTCGCTGTTCCAGACCGGTTCGAAGAGGCGGTTGGCGAAGCGCAGGCCGATCATGTTGAGGACCGTCGCGCGACCGAGGAAGTGGTCGGTGCGGTGGATGCGCTCCTCGGGGACGATCTTGAGGAGTTCGGCGTTGAGCTCGCGGGCGCTCTCTTCGTCCGAGCCGAACGGCTTCTCGAGGGCGAGGCGCAGGCCGTCGGGCAGGTCGATCTCGGCGAGCGCCTGGATCACCTTGGTGCTGATGGCGGGAGGCAGGGCGAAGTACATGACCGGCGTGCCCTCGCTGGCCTCGAACAGGGCCTTCAGGTGCTCGACCGTGGTCGGGTCGCCCTGGAGGTACCGGCTCGACGCCAGCGTCTTCTTGGCGAGGTCGCTGCCGGCGTCGCCGTTGAAGGCGGTCTTCACGACGTCGTCCCACTCTTCGGGGCTGCGCTCGCTGCGGCCGGTGCCGATGAGCTGGACGTCGACGCCGCGGTCGCTCTTGAGCAGGCTCGCGAGGCCGGGGAGCAGCAGACGCTCGGTGAGGTCTCCGCTGGCTCCGAGGATGATGAGGGTGGTGGTGTCTGTCACAGTGCAGCTTTCGTGGGAGGGCGACGATCGTGTCGTCGCTGGTCGATCAGGCGGCGGGGGTTCTCGGGGCCACGGGTGTCAACGCACAGGGGGGACGGACATTCCCGTCGACCGCCCCGGCCGCGGAGGGCACGGGTCGCGTCTCGGCGCCGGTGCCCGGTCAACCGTACTGCTCCCGGAGGGTGAGCGCCGTATCGGGGTCAGCGACCGTCGTCGGCCTCGCCGTCCTGCACGGTGTCGTGCGGTGCGGTGTCGCGGGGTGCGCTGTCGTCGTCGACCGGCCCCGTGCTGTCGGTGCCGCCCACCCGGCCGCCGGTGTCGTCGTCGTCGGCCGCGCGCCCCTCCTCGGCGGCGTCGTCCTCGGGGCGGGGCGCGGTGGTGTCGTCGGGGTCGAGCGCGGCGATGATGCGTCCGAGCGAGACGGCGATCGAGACGCCGCCGCTCGTGTCCGTGGTCGGGCGGTCCCGGTGGCGGTCGACGGCGTCCCAGAGGTCGGCGACGCGTCGCCGGGCGTCGGTGAACGCGTCGACGTCGTCGGCCCCGTGGCGTCGGATGACGGTGGCGACGCCGTGCACGGCGTGGGCGACGTCGGGCGCGAGGTCGTCGGGCATGCCGATCTGCCGGCCGATCCGGCGACCGAGGATGCCCGAGACCTCGGCGACGTCCTGCAGGTGGAACGAGACGCGCTCGTACGTGGCGAGATCCGCGTACTCCTGGCCGAGGTCGCGGCGGCGGAGCAACCACCGCGGGTTCATGCGACGGGACTCGTCCGCGTACGCGACGGTCTCGCGGACGCGGCGGAGGGTGCTCGGCAGGACGCCCACGCGACGCTCCCATTCGTCGTCCTCGAGGGGCCAGGGGGTCTCGAACACGCCGGCGACCTCGTCGGCCCGGTCGGCCAGCGAGTCCTTCACCCGGAGGAGGCGCTCCTCGGCGCGCGAGGCGTAGAGCGGCGGCACGAGCACCAGGTTGACGACGACGCCGACGACGACGCCGACGCCGATCTGCACGATGTAGCCCAGCGAGTAGGCCTCGGCGTTCGCGCCGCCGAGCAGCAGCACGAACAACCCGGCCGTGAGCACCCAGTCACGACCGGCGCCGAGCCAGCGGATGCCGGCCACGAGCACGCCGACCCCGACGACGAGCGCCACCGCCAACACGCCGGGCCGACCGTCCTGCAGCGAGAAGACCGCCGTGGCGAGGGCGATGCCGACGACCACGCCGACCAGCACCTGGAACCCCTGTCGCAGCGAGCTCTTGATGGTCGGGTACATCGCGATCACGGCGCCGAGCGGCGCGTAGTACGGGTAGTCGGCGGCGACGCCGGGCACCTGCGGCGCGATCCAGTAGGCGAGGGCCGCGGCGAGGGCCGTCTTCACGGCGAGCAGGAGGCGCGGTTGGGCCAGCAGGACGCGGGTCCAGTGGGTCGCGGTGCGGGCGTCGCGACGCAGGGCGGACCGTCGATCGGGCGAGGCGGGGCCTCGATCGGTCGGGGTGGGGCGTCGATCGGACATGCCCCGATGATGACAGGCCGTGGGACCCGAGGGACGGGCCACGGGGTGCGACGGCCGATCGGAGCGACGTACACTGGTCGAACACCTGTTCGAACGACCCGGCCGGGGGTTCAGCAGCCCGAGGTACCGACCATGAGCTTCACCCACCTGCGCGTCGCGTCGGCGTTCAGCGCCCACCACGGCACGGCGCACCCGAAGGCGCTCGTCGACGCCGCCGTCGCGGCGGGTGCCGACGCGGCGGCGATCACCGACCGGGACGGGCTGTACGGGGCGATCCGGCACGTCGGGGCCTGCCGGACGGCGGGCGTCGACCCGATCGTCGGGGTCGAGCTGGGCTGCCGGGACGACCGCGAGGGGTTCGTGGACGGTGGTGCCGTCGGAGGCGGGGCCGTCGGCGGGGTCGACCGCATCGTGGTGCTGGCGCACGGGGCGCGGGGCGGCGGGCCGGCGAAGGCGGGGTGGGCGGCGCTGTGCCGGCTGATCAGCGCGTCCCACGGTCGGGCCACCCGCCGCGCCAGCGGCAGTGCCAACAGCGTGGCGACCATCGCCCGGTCCCGGGTGAGGGGCTTCGTCCAGGGCGAGACCGAGCCGGCGGCGACCGTGCTGCTGGGGCCCGACTCCGACGTGGGCCGGCTGGTCCAGGCGGGGCGTCACAGCGAGGCCGCGGCGTCGCTCGCCGACTGGGCGGCGACGCTGCCGGGCGGCGTGGTGGTCGAGGTGGTCTGCCACCTGACCGAGCCGGGCGAGAGCCGCAGCATCCGGCACGCCGCCCGCATGCTCGAGTTGGCCGACCACGTCGGGGTGCCGGCCGTGCTCACGAACGCCGTGCGGTACCTCGATCCCGACGAGGCCGTCACGGCCGACGTGCTCGACTCGGCAGGGCACCTGGCCGCCCTCGGCTCGTTCCGGCCCCAACCGAACGCCCAGGCCTACCTCAAACGCCCCGCCGACATGCGCCGACTGGCCCGTCTGGTGAGCGACGCCTCGTCGTTGCCCCGCAGCGTCGGCGACGAGATGCTCGCAGCCACCGAACGCCTGGCCGACCGGTGCCGACTCGACCCCGTCGCCGACCTCGGCTGGGGCCGCCCGAAGGTGCCGGAGCTCAGTGCGATCGGCGTCGACGGCGACCCCGACCAGGCGCTGTTCCGGCAGGCCCAGGCCGGCGTCACCGAACGCTTCGGCGACGCCGACCGTGCCCTGCGCGACAAGGTCGAGGACCGCATGCGCTACGAACTCGGCATCATCACCGGGTTCGGCTTCGCCGGGTACTTCCTCACCGTGGCCGACGTCTCCGCACTGATGCGCGACCTGCGGGTGCGCAACGCGGCGCGGGGATCGGGGGCGGGCAGCCTCGTCACCTACCTGCTGCGCATCTCGAACGTCGACCCGATCGAGCACGACCTGCTGTTCGAACGGTTCCTCGGCAACAAGCGCGAGACCCTGCCCGACATCGACATCGACGTCGAGGCGGCGCGGCGGCACGAGGTCTACCGGGCGATCTTCGACCGGTACGGCAGCAACCGGGTCACGCTCATGTCGATGCAGTCCACCTACCGCGGACGCGGGGCGGTGCGCGACGCCGGTCTCGCGCTGGGCCTCGACGACGAGCAGATCGACCTCGTGGCCAAGAACGTCTGGCGGTCGAACGCCCGAGACCTGCGCACGGCGATGGCCGAGAAACCCGAGCTGCGCGAGATCGCCGAACTCGCCCGGAGCAACGACCAGATCGACCTGCTCGTCGACCTCAGCGAACGGCTCGACCGTCTGCCCCGGCACATCTCGATGCACCCGTGCGGGGTCATCCTCGGCGACTCCGACCTGCTCAGCACGACCCCCGTCCAGCCCAGCGGCATCGGCCTGCCGATGAGCCAGTTCGACAAGTACGACATGAACGACGCCGGCCTGCTCAAGCTGGACGTCCTCGGCGTCCGCATGCAGAGCTCGCTCGCCTACGCCCTCGACGAGATCGAACGCGTCAACGGCCCCCGTGCCGCCCTCGCCGGAGCCCTGCCCGTCGACGTGCCCTACGTGAACCGCCAGGGTCGGATCGAGCTCGACGAGATCCCGCACGACGACGAGCCCACCTTCGAGGCGATCCGCACCACCCACACGCTCGGCATGTTCCAGATCGAGAGCCCCGGTCAGCGCGAGCTGATCGGCAAGATGCAGCCCGACCGCTACGAAGACCTCATCGCCGACATCTCGCTGTTCCGGCCCGGCCCGATGAAGGGCAACATGATCGCGCCGTTCCTCGACACCAAGCACGGATTCCAACAGCCCGACTACCTGCACCCGAGCTTCGCGTCGTTCCTCGACGACAGCTACGGGGTGGTCATCTACCACGAGCACGTGCTGCGCATCCTCGAGGCGACCATGCAGGTGTCGCTCGCCGAGGCCGACGAGATCCGACGGCACATGGGCAAGGGCGACGACGACGCGCTCGAGGCCACCTTCCGCGAGCGCACCCGCGGCAACCTCGACCCCGCGACCGGGAGGCGACGCTTCGACGACGCCGCGGTCGACCGGATCTGGGCCGCGCTCAAGGGGTTCGGGTCGTTCGGCTTCTGCAAGGCCCACGGGGCCGCGTTCGCCCTGCCGACCTACCAGAGCGCGTGGTTGAAGACCCACTACCCGGCCGAGTTCCTGGCGGGCGTCCTCACCCACGACCCGGGCATGTACCCGAAGCGGTTGCTGCTGACCGAGGCGCGACGCATGGGCGTCCCCGTGCTGCCGCTCGACGTCAACGCCTCGACCGACGTCTACCGGGTCGAGCGCCTCCGGCCGCCGGCGACCCCGATCGCGCCGACCCGGGTCGGCGACCTCGGTCTGCGGCTGTCGCTGGCCGACGTGCACGGCATCAGCGACGCCGAGCTGGCCCGGGTGGTCGTGAACCGTCCCTACGACTCGATCACCGACTTCTGGCAGCGGGCGACGCCGTCCCGATCGCTCTTCGAGCGCCTGGCGCAGGTCGGGGCGCTCGACTCGGTCGCCGGGCCAGGCCGCACCCGCGGCGACGTCCTGGCGCGGGTGCGAGCGCTCACCGGCCGGTCGTCGCGCCCGAAGGCCACCGACGTCGAGAACCAGCTCGACTTCTCGATCGACGACTCCGACACGGTGCCGACCGGCACGCCCGACGTCGACGCCCGGCAGCGGGTCGCCGACGAGCTCGACATCCTCTCGATGGAGGTCAGCGAACACGTGATCGAGAGCTACCGGCCCATGCTCGACGACCTGGGCGTGGTGCGCGCCGCCGACCTGCGCGACCACTGGAACGGCACGACCGTGCTCGTGGCGGGCATCCGCATCGCGACCCAGACCCCGCCGATGCGCAGCGGCAAACGCGTGGTCTTCATCAGCCTCGACGACGGCAGCGGCTGCTCCGACTCCACGTTCTTCGAGGAGGCCCAGGCCCGCGCCGGCTCGCTGCTGTTCGGCACACAGCTGATGGTGATCCAGGGACGCACGCGTCGCACCGGCGAGCGCGGCATCTCGCTCGAGGCCGAGAACGCGTGGGACCTCAAGGCGATGTGGCGCGACTGGAACGCGGCCCGCGCCTCCTCGTCCCTGGCCGTCGGCAACTCCTGACCCGTGTCGCCACCACGGCGGCCGGGGCCGCCGCTCGTCCCTGCACGTCGCAGCAGCCAGGAATTGCCGACACCCCGTGCGTAGGGTGGCGACATGAGCGATCAGCAGGTCAAGGGCAGCTACGTCGAACCGGGTCAGGAGTACACCCGCGACACCAACTACATCGAGGACCGCATCACGCGCGATGCCGTCGACGGGTGGCCGGTCGAGGCCGGTCGCTACCGCCTGGTCGCCGCCCGGGCCTGTCCTTGGGCGAACCGCAGCGTCATCTCGCGACGCCTGCTCGGGCTGGAGGACGCGATCTCGCTCGGCTTGCCCGGCCCCACGCACGACGCCCGCAGCTGGACCTTCGACCTCGACCCCGACGGTCGTGACCCCGTCCTCGGCATCGAACGCCTCCAAGAGGCGTTCTTCGCCCGCACGCCCGATTACCCGCGCGGCATCACCGTGCCGGCGATCGTCGACGTGCCGAGCGGCAAGGTCGTCACGAACGACTTCCCCCAGATCACCCTCGACTTCGCGACCGAGTGGACCGCCCACCACCGTGAGGGCGCCCCCGACCTCTACCCCGAGGCCCTCCGCGGCGAGATCGACGAGGTGAACGCCGTGGTCTTCCACGACGTCAACAACGGGGTCTACCGCGCCGGTTTCGCCGGGTCGCAGAAGAGCTACGAGCGGGCCTACCGCACCCTCTTCGAGCGGCTCGACTGGTTGTCCGAGCGACTGGCCGGTCAGCGCTACCTCGTGGGCGACACCATCACCGAGGCCGACATCCGGCTGTTCACCACGCTCGCCCGGTTCGACGCCGTCTACCACGGGCACTTCAAGTGCAACCGGAACAAGCTCAGCGAGATGCCGGTGCTCTGGGCCTACGCCCGCGACCTGTTCCAGACCCCCGGGTTCGGCGACACGATCGACTTCGACCAGATCAAGGCGCACTACTACGTCGTGCACTCGGACATCAACCCCACGGGCATCGTCCCGGTCGGTCCGGACGCCTCGGGATGGCTCACCGACCACGGGCGCGAGCAGCTCGGTGGCCGCCCCTTCGGCGACGGCACTCCCCCGGCACCGCCCCGCGCGGGCGAAGAGGTGCCGGCGCTCGTCGGGGCCTGAGGCACCGCCTCGTGCTCGATCCCTCGGACCGGTTGCGCACCACACGCGACGAGGCCCTGGCGCTTGCCGCGCGACTGCTCGGGGACATGGAGGCGGTGGCCGCGGCCCGCGAGGGAGCCAACGTCGACGACGAGCACGACCCCGAGGGGTCCACGATCGCCTACGAACGGTCGCAGCTCGACGCCGTCCGGCGGTCGGCCCTCGAACGCGCCGCCGACGCCGAGGCCGCCCTGGCCCGGCTCGCCGACGGCACCTTCGGGCGCTGCGAGCGATGTGCGGCCCGGATCGGCGAGGCGCGGCTCGAGGCGCGACCCACCGCCCGGCTCTGCATCGACTGCGCGAGCTGACCCGCGCCTCCTGCCGGTGCCCCGTCCCGCGCCCTCAGCGGGGGCGTCGGCGGGGGCGTCAGCCCCAGATGCGACCGATCTGCTCGTCGAGGAACGACTCGAACCAGGCGTCGCGGTCGGTGACGACGTTGGTGAGGTGACCGAAGAGCTCGAAGCTGAGATGCCCGTAGAGGGCCGTCCAGGCGGTGATGCCCGCGGCCAGCACGCCGGGGGCGATCGACGCCCCGAGGCCCTGGGCGAGCTGCGTGAACTCGTCGGCCAGGCCGGCCCGCACGGGCATCGCCCGCAACGTGGCTCCGCTCGCCGCCGCGTCGTCGACCGCCCCGAGCAGGAGCAGCCCCACCGCGATCGCCGGTTCGACGGTGTCGACGGGGGCCGCGTACCCGGGGACCGGTGAGCCGTAGAGCAGAGCGTAGCGGTGCGGGTCGGCGATCGCCCAGCGACGGGTTGCACGGGCCGTCGCGCGGAACCGCTCCTGGTGGTCGGCCCGGTCGACGGCCTGCTCGGCCCGACGGGCGGCCTCGGCGAGGTCGACGTAGGCGTCGGTGATCAGGCGGGTCAGCAGGGCGTCGCGGCTCGGGAAGTACCGGTAGATCGCCGACGACGCCATGCCCAGGTCGCGCGCGACGGCGCGCACCGAGAGGGCGGCCGCTCCCACCTCGGCCAGCTGCCGGTGGGCCGAGGCGAGGGCGCGCTCGACGATCTCGGTTCGTGCCCGCTCGCGGACGCCCCCGACGGTCCGGGAGCGTCCGTCGTCCCCTGCGTTCGTGGTCATGCCCCGATCCTGTCGCCCGAGAGCACGCGACACAAACGAGAGCACCGCTCTTGCGTATCGGGCCGCCCGACCCTAGGGTCAGATCCGAGAGCACCGCTCTCGCTCATCGCCCCCAGGAGGACCCCATGCCCACCCATCTCGTCGTCGGAGCCGGAGCCATCGGCACCCCCCTCGTCCGCCGCCTCGCCGAGCGGGGCGACACCGTGCGCGTCGCCACCCGCCGCGGCACCGCGATCGCCGGGGCCGCCCCGTTCACGCTCGACGCCAAGGACGCCGCCGCCCTGACGAACGCGGCCCACGGCGTCGACACGATCGTGGTCTGTTCGAACCCGCCCTACCCCGCCTGGGGCGTCGAGTGGCCGGCCATCACCACGGCCCTGATCGAGACGGCCGTCACCACAGGGGCGCGCATCGTGCTGATGGGCAACCTCTACGGCCACGGGCCGGTGTCCGAGCCGATGACCGAACACACGCCCCTCGCCTCCGCCGAGGGGAAGGGCAGGGTGCGCGCCGACAGCTGGCAGCGGCTCCTCGCCGCGGCCGACCGCGGCGTCCGGGCCGTCGAGGTGCGCGCGAGCGACTACTTCGGGCCCGGCGCCGGGCGCAACGCCCACCTCGGCAGCGACTTCTTCGGGCCGCTCGTCGCGGGCCGCACCGCCCACGCGGTCGGCGACGTGAGCCAGCCGCACGCCTGGGCGTACCTGCCCGACGTCGTCTCGACCCTCGTGGCCGCCATCGACCGCGACGAGTGGGGACGCGCTTGGCTGACGCCGCACGCCACCCACGCCTCACGGGTCGCGATCGCCGAGGAGGCGCGGCGCCGGTACGGCCTGACCGGTCGCGTCCGCCCGTGGAACCCGCTGCTGTGGGCCGGCCTGACCCGCACGGTGCCGTTCCTCCGCGAGGTGAGGGCGATGCAGCACCAGTTCGACTCGCCCTTCGTCGTGGACTCGTCCGAGAGCGAACGCCTGCTCGAGATCGGACCGACCCCGTGGCCCGAGGCGCTGGACGCGACGATCGCGGCCGCCCGCGACGCCGTGCGTCGGTGACTCCTGACTCCTGTCGCCCGCGCACGACGACGGCCCCTGCCCCCGGGGCTTCCCGCGACGGCGCGACGGGAAGCAGGAGTTGCCGACGGGACGGACGGTTCCCCGAGGTCACAGCAGACCCCCACGCGCCGCCCTTCCCCGACGGCCGCACGCCGCCGTACGCTGACAGCACCCCGGCGACGACGCCGCACGACGGCCGACTCGCCCCGATCGACGACGATTGGTGCTCCATGACGCTGACCGCGAGCCGTCCGCCCCGCGACGTCGGGCC
This sequence comes from Frigoribacterium sp. CFBP 13605, assembly GCF_014839405.1. NCBI lineage: Bacteria > Bacillati > Actinomycetota > Actinomycetes > Micrococcales > Microbacteriaceae > Frigoribacterium > Frigoribacterium sp. CFBP 13605. Next base: position 24,564 of record NZ_JACYNS010000020.1, read on the forward strand.
GCAGCGCCGGGTGGTGCGCGACTCGTGGGACCGCGCCTCACGGCACCGGCTCGATCCCGACGGCCTGCCCCGACTCGAGCTGCCCGAGGACGACCTCGACGACTGGCGTCGGGACCACCCGTTGGCGCTCGCGCTGCCCGTGGTGCGTCGTCTGCTCACGGACGACGTCTCGGGCTCGGGACTGCTCGTCGCGCTGGGCGACGAGCACGGACGCCTGCTCTGGGTCGAGGGCGACCACGCGGCCCGCCGCCGGGCCGAGGACATGCTGTTCGTCGCCGGTGCGGGCTGGTCGGAGTCGCGGGTCGGCACCTCGGCCCCCGGCACCGCCCTCGTGCTCGACCGGGGCGTGCAGATCCGCGGCGACGAGCACTGGAACCACCGCGTGCGGGCCTGGAGCTGCACGGCCGTCCCGGTCCACGATCCCGTCGACGGGCACGTCATCGGAGTCGTCGACATCACGGGAGACGAGCGAGCAGCCGGCTCGTTGACGCTGCCCCTGGTCACGGCGACCGTCGCGGCCGTGGAGGCGCACCTCGCGCTCCTGGGGTTGGCCGCGGTCGATCGCGTCCCGACCCGCACCCCCCGGCGGCCGGTCCGACCCGGTCCGGGCTCCCCCGCCGGCCTGACGACCCTGGGCCGTGACGAAGCCGTCCTCACGGTCGGGGACGGCCGCATCGCGCTGGGTGCCCGGCACTCCGAGATCATGACCCTGCTCGCCCACCGGACCGCCGGGTACACCGCTCACGAATTGGCCGACGCGGTCTACGGCGACGTCGACGCGGTGTCCACCCTGCGCCCCGAGATGGTGCGCCTGCGGCACGTCGTCGAGGCCCTCGACCCCACGCTGGTCCCCCTGTCGCGCCCGTACCGCCTGCCCCGCCCGGTGGCCCTCGACCTCGACGCGCTCGTCGGACTCGTCGACCGCGGTGCCCACCGCGCCGCCGTGCGAGCCGACACCGGCCCGGCGCTGCCCTCGTCCACGGCACCCGGCGTCGTGGCGCTGCGGGTCGAGGTCGCGGCGACCGTCCGGGACGCGCTGCTCACCGGCGGGTCGATCGAGAGCCTCGTGTCCTACTCCGAGTCGGACGCGGGTCGCGACGACGTGCGCGTGCTGCTCGAGCTGCTGCGTCGGCTTCCGCCGGGATCGCCCCGGCGGACGCACCTGGTCGCGCACCTCGAGGCGCTCGGTGGCCGGGACTGACGCGCAACCGGATGCAACCCCGCCCGACGTAGCCTGCCGCCAGCGGCGGGCGACCCCCGCCACCGACCCGACACCGTCGTCGAAAGGGACCGTCATGACCGTCACCACTCCCCCGAACACCTACGCCGCGCCGGGACGGCCCGACGCGAAGGTGGCCTTCAAGCCCCGCTACGACCACTTCATCGGCGGCGAGTACGTCGCCCCGGCGAGCGGGCAGTACTTCGAGAACCCGAGCCCGGTGAACGGCAAGGTCTTCACGGAGGTCGCCCGGGGCAACGCCGCGGACGTCGACAAGGCGGTCGAGGCCGCCTGGCGCGCGTTCGACTCGTGGAAGAAGACGACGATCGCCCAACGCGCGCTGATCCTCAACAGGATCGCCGACGTCATGGAGGCGAACCTCGAGATGCTCGCCGTCGCCGAGACCTGGGACAACGGCAAGCCCATCCGTGAGGCCCTCGCCGCCGACGTCCCGCTCGCGATCGACCACTTCCGCTACTTCGCCGGGGCGATCCGGGCGCAGGAGGGTTCGACCGGCGAGATCGACGCCGACACCGTCGCCTACCACTTCCACGAACCGCTCGGCGTGGTCGGCCAGATCATCCCCTGGAACTTCCCGCTGCTGATGGCCGTGTGGAAGCTCGCCCCCGCCCTCGCCGCCGGCAACTGCGTCGTCCTCAAGCCGGCCGAGCAGACCCCCGCGTCGATCCACGTCTTCATGGACCTCGTCAAGGACCTCCTGCCCGCCGGGGTGCTCAACATCGTCAACGGCTTCGGCGTCGAGGCCGGCGCCCCCCTGGCGAGCCACCCGAACATCCGCAAGATCGCGTTCACCGGCGAGACCACCACCGGGCGCCTGATCATGCAGATGGCGAGCGAGAACCTCATCCCGGTGACGCTCGAGCTCGGCGGCAAGAGCCCGAACGTCTTCTTCGCCGACGTCGCCGACGAACGGGACGACTTCTACGACAAGGCCCTCGAGGGCTTCTCGTTCTTCAACCTGAACTCGGGCGAGGTGTGCACCTGCCCGAGCCGGGCGCTCGTGCAGCAGTCGATCTACGACCAGTTCACCGCCGACGGCGTCGAGCGGGTGAAGAAGGTCAAGCAGGGCGACCCGCTCTCGATGGACACCATGATCGGCGCCCAGGCGTCCAACGACCAGCTCGAGAAGATCCTGAGCTACATGGACATCGGCAAACAGGAAGGCGCGACGCTGTTGCTCGGCGGCGACCGGGCCGACCTGGGCGGCGACCTGACCGGCGGCTACTACGTCAACCCGACGATCTTCGAGGGCCGCAACTCGATGCGGATCTTCCAGGAGGAGATCTTCGGCCCCGTCCTGTCCCTGACGAGCTTCAGCGACTACGACGACGCCATCAAGATCGCCAACGACACCCTCTACGGTCTCGGTGCCGGCGTCTGGAGCCGCAACGGTGCCCAGCTCTACCGGGCCGGCCGCGACATCCAGGCCGGTCGCGTCTGGTCGAACACGTACCACCAGTACCCCGCCGGGGCGGCGTTCGGCGGCTACAAGCAGTCCGGCATCGGTCGCGAGAACCACAAGATGATGCTCGACCACTACCAGCAGACCAAGAACCTGCTGGTCAGCTACGCGGACGGTCCGATGGGCTTCTTCTGATGACGCCCGAGCAGACGGCCGCCGCCGCGCCGGCAGTGGCAGCAGCCGAGGAGGCGCGGGTCGGCGCGGTCACGCCGGCCCCCGCCTCCGGGATGGTCGCCGCCACCCCCTCCCGGGTCGACGTCTCCCCCGAGGCGGCGGCGTTCCTCGTGTCCCTGACGGCGCAGCACGGCCCGCTGATGTTCCACCAGTCGGGTGGCTGCTGCGACGGTTCGTCGCCGATGTGCTACCCCGTCGGGTTCTTCCGGGTGGGAGCCGTCGACGTCCACCTGGGCGACCTGCACGTCGACGGGATCGACCCGATCGAGGTCTACATGTCCCGGAGCCAGTTCGAGTACTGGAAGTACACGCACCTCACGATCGACGTCGTGCCGGGCCGCGGGGCCGGGTTCTCGATCGAGAGCCCGGAAGGCCGGCGGTTCCTGATCAGGTCACGACTGCTGGACGACGACGAGCTGCGGGCGTTCGGACTCGACGACGCGGTGGGCGACACCCCGGCCTGATCGGCCGACGCCGCCCGGGGACTCAGTCGGTCGGCGGGTGGGGCAGGGCGTAGACGCCGTGCCCCACCCGGTCGACCACTCCCTGTCGGGCGAGGACGCTCAGCGTCGAGAGCACGCTGCTCCGGCGGTAGTCGGGCAGGGCGGCGACGATCTCGGTGGTGCGCCGGGCCCCGTTCCGCAGCACCTCGGGCACGCGGTCGGCCAGGGAGTCGCCGACGGGCGCGGTCGCCGGGGCGACGTCCGTCGGGTCGCCGGCCCGCGCCTCCTGGTCGTACTCGGCCCGGGCCTGGTCGAGTCCCTCGGCCGAGACCCGGGTGGTCGCACCGTCGGCACCGGAGGCGTGCGCGTAGGGCGCGAGGGTGAGCGATCGGCCGACGCGCGCGTACACGGCCGAGGCGCTGGTGCCCTGGTGCTCGGCGATCTCGGGGTAGGACGCGCCGCCGAGCAGCAGCACCGCCTCGCCCTCGAGGCCGAGCCACTGGCCGAGGCTCGCGATCTCCCAGCCGGCGGTCGTCACGGCCGAACCCCAGACCTCGATGTCGTCGGCGTGCTCGGTGGTGAGCGTCTCGAGGTCGTCCAGCAGGTCGAGGAGTCGCCGGCGGGCGTCGTCGACGATCTCGGCCGTGAACTGCGGCGGGCGGCGAAGTTTGATCGGTCGTGACATTTGTGAAAGACTATCCAAGTTGCCTTCATGGCACCACGACGTCGTCCGGCAGTCCGGGCGTCACATCCCCCACTTTTTGGAGTTCCCATGGCTTTCGCAATCGTGCGCGCCGGTGGCCGTCAGGAGAAGGTCGAGGTCGGCACGATCCTGACCGTCGACCGCCTCAAGGCCGCGACCGCCGACACCGTCTCGTTCGTCCCCGTCCTGCACGTCGACGGCGACACCATCCTGTCGGGCGACGACCTGGCCAAGGTCACCGTCGAGGGCGAGGTCCTGAACGACCTGCGCGGCCCGAAGATCGTCATCCAGAACTACAAGAACAAGACCGGCTACAAGCGTCGCATGGGCTTCCGTGCCGACCTGACCCGCGTCAAGATCACCTCGATCACCACCAACTAAGGGGCTGACACCACATGGCACACAAAAAGGGCGCATCGTCCACCCGCAACGGTCGTGACTCGAACGCACAGCGCCTCGGCGTGAAGCGCTTCGGCGGCCAGGTCGTCCTCGCCGGCGAGATCATCGTCCGCCAGCGCGGCACCCACTTCCACCCCGGCGTGAACGTCGGCCGCGGCGGCGACGACACCCTCTTCGCCCTCGCCCCCGGCTCGGTCGAGTTCGGCAACAAGGGCGGCCGCAAGGTCGTCAACATCGTCGCCTCCGCGACGGCCGTCGCCTAGGCGACAGCACACGCGTCATCCGCCTCGGGGCGGTCGGGCCCAGGCCCGGCCGCCCCGGGGCGTTTCCGTGCCCGCTGTACCCCTCGTCCAGGCGGCACGGGGTGAGGACGCGTAGACGGGAACGATGAAGGCACTCACGTACCAGTCCGTCACCAACGTCTCCGTCGAGGACGTCCCCGATCCCACGATCATCGACCCGAGCGACGCGGTCATCAAGGTCACGTCGGCCGCGATCTGCGGAAGCGACCTGCACCTGTACGACGCCCTGGGCGCGTTCCTCGACAAGGGCGACGTGCTCGGCCACGAGACCATGGGCATCGTCACCCAGGTCGGTTCCGAGGTCAGCCGCATCAAGGTCGGCGACCGCGTCGTCGTCCCCTTCGTCATCGCGTGCGGCCACTGCTTCATGTGCGACCGCGGGCTCTTCTCGCAGTGCGAGACCACCCAGGTCACCGAGTACGACTCGGGCGCCACCCTCTACGGCTTCAGCAAGCTCTACGGCCAGGTGCCCGGTGGCCAGGCCGAGCAGCTGCGGATCGCGCGTGCCGACGCCAACCTCGTGAAGGTCGGCGCCGACCTGCCCGACGAGCGCTATCTCTTCCTCAGCGACATCCTGCCGACCGCCTGGCAGGGCGTCGAGTACGCCCAGGTGCCCGAAGGCGGCACCCTGGTCGTCCTGGGCCTCGGCCCGGTCGGCCAGTTCGCGTCGCGCATCGGCAAGTACCGCGGCTACCGCGTCATCGGCATCGATCCGGTGCCCGAGCGTCGCGCCATGGCCGAGCGCCACGGCGTCGAGGTCCTCGACCTGACGAAGGACGTCGCCGACGTCGTCAAGGGCATGACCGACGACCGCGGACCCGACTCCGTCGTCGACGCCGTCGGCATGGAGGCACACGAGCACGCCGGCATCGGCCTCGTGCAGAAGTTCGCCGCCGCCCTGCCCGACGCGATCGGCCAGGCCGTCATGCAGAAGGCCGGCATCGACAGCCTCGGCGCCATGCACCTCGCCTTCGAGATCGTGCGCCGTGGCGGCACCGTCTCGCTCAGCGGGGTCTACGGCGGCACGGCCGACCCCACGCCCTTCCTCACGCTCTTCGACAAGCAGATCACCATCAAGATGGGCCAGTGCAACGTCCAGAAGTGGATGGACACCCTGATGCCCCTCGTCGAGGACCCGACCGACCCGCTCGGCACCGAGGACCTCGTCACCCACCCGGTGCCGCTCTCCGAGGCCGCCGCCATGTACGACGTCTTCAAGAACAAGGAGGACGGCTGCATCAAGGTCGTCCTCAAGCCCTGACGCCTCGACACGTCAGAGACCTCGACGACGCGACCCCCGCCTCCTGGGGGTCGCGTCGTCCCGTGGGGCGGGCTAGCGTCGTCGCTCGGGAATGCGGCCTGTTCGACGACCGTTCACCGAAACGCGCGCGCACGTTCACCCCACTCATGGCAATCGGGTGATGGACTGGTGACGAATCAACAACGAGGGTCTCGTCCCGAGCCCACGTCGGCGACATCGATTGAGAGAACCATGGATCTCCGGACGGCCGAACACCCCAGGCCGAACCACTTCATCCTGCACCTCAGCGACACGCACCTCGTCGGCGGGGACCGCGACCTCTACGGCGCCGTCGACAGCGAGGCCCGGCTCCGTCAGATCATGGACGAGATCGAGGCGTCCGACGGGCGGCCCGAGGCCATCGTCTTCACGGGCGACCTCGCCGACAAGGGCGAGCCGGACGCCTACCGCAAGCTCCGCGCCCTGATCGAGCCCGTCGCCGAGCGACTCGGAGCCCAGGTGATCTGGGCCATGGGCAACCACGACGACCGCAGCGCGTTCCGGTCCGAGCTCTTCGGGCAGCTGCCGTCGCAGCGACCCGTCGATCTCGTCTACGACGTCAACGGCCTGCGCCTCATCACCCTCGACACGACCGTGCCCGGCCACCACTTCGGCCGTCTGTCCGGCGACCAGCTCGACTGGCTCGCCGAAGAGCTCTCGACCGACGCCCCCGACGGCACCATCATCGCCATGCACCACCCGCCGGTCCCGAGCGTGCAAGACCTGACGGCCCTCGTCGAGCTGCGTGACCAGGCGGCCCTCGCCGAGGTGATCGAGGGCAGCGACGTCCGCTCCATCATCGCCGGGCACCTGCACTACTCGACCAACGCCACCTTCGCGGGCGTCCCCGTCTCGGTCGCGTCGGCCACCTGCTACACGCAGGACCTCAACGTCGCCGGCGGCGGAACCCGCGGCCGCGACGGTGCCCAGGCGTTCAACCTGGTGCACGTCTACGAGGGCACCGTCGTGCACTCGGTCGTGCCGATCGGCACCTACGAGACCGTGGGCGAGTACGTGCCGGCCGACGTGGTGGCCGAGCGGCTCGCCGTCGCTGGCGTGCGCATCGCCCCCGCCGCCCCCCGCCACCGCGCGACGGACACGGCACCGGTGCCCGTGGTGCCGCGTGACCTCGCGCTGACGGGGCCGATCGACACGCTCTGACCGGGCGGGCGGGCCCTCGCACCACCGCAGCCGGTCTCGTGCACCGTCGGCAACTCCTGGCTCATGCTGCGCGCTACGGCCGGTGCCCCCTTCCCTGGCCCGTCGTGCAGCACGGAGCAGGAGTTGCCGACCCACTCGGTGCCGTCGACGCCGCCCGTCCCGACGCAGCCACGCCGAGGACGACCGACCGCCCCGAACACGGCCCGCGCGAGTCGGCAATTCCTGCTTCACGTCGCTCGAACGACGCCGACACGCCCCCGCCTGCGATCGCCGTGACGCGAGTCAGGATTTGCCGACGAGGGACGAGGACGCCGTGACGGGAAGCCAGACGTGCCGACCCGGGCGCCGGCGACGGCGGACCGGGTCAGCCGTGGGCGGGGGTGCGGGCCTCGGCGGCCATGGCCGCACGCAGCCTACGCAGGTACCCGTCGCGGAGGACGTGACGGAGGCGCGGTGGCAGATGTGGGACGACCGCAGCCGTGACGAGCATCACCCGGTCGTAGCGGCGTTGGACGGCCGGCGACCAGGGCAGGCCGAAGTCGTCACGGACTCGATCCGGCAACGACCCCGCGGTGACGAGCCGGGCGAGCGGCATCACCGCTCTCAACCACCACGGCCCCGTCGTCGGGTGCAACAACTCGTGGGCGACCCGACGCGTGACGTCGTCCACCACGAGGTGCGCGACGGCGTCGTCCCAGTAGCGCCGGAACGCCGCTGCATCGGCCGGCCACACCTCTCGCGGCATCTGCAGCGACGTGCCGACGAGGGCGTAGTCCTGGTAGACGGTCTCGGCGTGGGCCGGGTCGATCGGCCCGTGCACCCGCTCGAACAGCTGCACGGCCGAGTCGTAGAGCGTGGCAGCGACCCAAAGCTGCAGATCGGGGTCGAACGCGTCGTACCGCACCGACGAGGACCCGCCGTCGTGCACCGGACGGTGCGCCCGCCCGACGACCCGGCGGACGTGGGCCACCTCGGACGGGGTGCCGAAGACGATGGCGTAGAGGTACGTCATGGTGCCGTGCAGCCGCGACAGCGGGCGCTCGACGAAGTCGCTGTGCTCGGCGACGCCGTGCCCCACCCCGGGGTTCGCGAGTTGCAGCAGGATCGCCCTGCCCCCACCGGCCAGGAGCAGCGACTCGCCCGCCATGTCGGAGATGCGCCGCACGTCCGAGCCGTGAAGGGTCCAGGGCAGTCGCATGCGGTCAGCCTACGGCGGGCCGTCGGTAGGGTGCTGACATGGCCACCCCCGACTTCGTCCTGTCCCTGCGCGAGAAGATCGGCACGGCACCGCTGTGGCTCGCCGGCGTCACCGCGGTCGTGGTGCGCGGTGACGAGACGCTGATGGTGCGCCGAGCCGACACCGGCGCCTGGACGCCGGTGACGGGCATCGTCGACCCGGGCGAGCACCCCGCCGACGCCGCCGTCCGCGAGACCCTCGAGGAAGCCGACCTGCACGTCGTCCCCGAACGGCTGGCCTCGATCGGAGTGACCGACGAGGTCGTCTACCCGAACGGCGACCGCGCGCAGTACCTCGACCACACCTTCGTGATGCGCTACGTCTCGGGCGAGCCCTCCCCTGCGGACGGCGAGAACACCGAGGCCCGGTGGTTCCGGCTGGACGCCCTGCCGCCCATGGGCCCGGACATGCTCTCTCGTCTCGACGCCGCACTCGCGGGCGAACAGGCCGCCCGCTTCGGCACCTCGTCGAGCTGAGCGGCCGTCCGGACGACGGCGACGGCCACCGCGCCGGCGCCCGGCGTCGACACCCGGGGCCAGTGATCGGCACCCGGGGCCGGTGACCGGTGACCGACGACGCCCGTCACACCCGCGACGCGGGTACGGCCGGCGTCAGTCCGACCCTTCGAGCCCCCGCTGGGACGACGATCCGGTCGCCTCGCCCGACTGCGCCGCCTCGGCCCCGAGTGCCCGCCTGTCCTGCTCGGCGTTCTCGAGGGCGACGCGCTGCATCTCGTCCTTCTCCCACGGTGCGGGGAACGGGTAGTACCGCTCGAGGAAGTCCGTGACCGTCGCGGTCCGCTCGTCGTCGGTGACCTCGGGGAAGCTGCCGTCGTTGAGGCAGAAGAAGTCGAACGCGCGTTTCTTCAGCACCTCGGACAACGACGCCAGCCCCGACACCATCGTGGTGTCGATGTAGCTGACCTTCGCGTTCTCCTGCACGATCGCCCGACCCGTCATCAGCGAGTAGTAGTGGTAGAGCGAGTTGGTGACCGAGATGTTCTCCTTCGCACGGAAGGGGCTGCCGGCCGTGGCGGCGAACTCGTCGGCGAACTCGTGCTCCATCTCGAACAGGACGCTGCGGCGCAGCGGCGCGGCGGTGTGCTCGAGGTGACGCGTCAGGACGCGGCCGAAGCGCTGCTGCAGCAGGCGGCGGTTGACCCGCGCGGCGTTCTCGAACCCGCTGCGATCGATGTTGTTGTGCCCGAGCCCGATGCGGGTGTCGGCCTCGATGAACTTCGTGACGGAGCCCGGGGAGAAGAACATGCTCGGCGCGACGGGTCGCCCGAAGAACATGTCGTCGTTCGAGTACAGGAAGTGCTCGCTGAGCCCCTCGATGTGGTGCAACTGCGACTCGACGGCCTGCGAGTTGTGCGTCGGGAGCATCGAGAGGTCGCTGAAGAACTCCTCGCTGCGCACGACGCGGACGCGGGGGTGTTCGCCCAACCACTCGGGCACGGGCGAGTCGGTCGCGATGTAGATGTTCCGGACCCACGGGGCGAACATGTAGACCGACCGCAGGGCGTACTTGAGTTCGTCGATCTGACGGAACCGGGCCGCCGAGTCGTCGCCCTCGCCGACCACGTGACGCTTGGCCTGGGCGGCCCGGGCACGCTGGTACTCGATGGAGTTGCCGTCGACCCACGAGAAGACGATGTCGATGTCGAAGGTGATGTCGGTGGCGTGGTCGTCGAACATGTGCTCGAGGGTGGGCCACTCGATGCCGTACCGCTCGACCGTCTGTTCGACGGCCTCGGCACGGGGCAGTTCGGTGCGCATCAGCGCGTTCTCGGTCGGGGCGAGGATCTCGTCGTCGGTGATGATCCAGAACTCGACCTGCACGGCCGTGCCCGCGCCGTAGCGGAGGCGGCCGATGGGCTCGACACGGGGCCGGTAGACGCGGAAGACCCGCTCCGTCTCGAGCTCGAGCCCGCCCTCGACCACGAGGGACGCCTGACCCTTGCGGGGCTTGGCGTAGAAGGGCTCGGTGGCCGAAGCCGCGACCATGGCGGCGGTGAAGCGGTCACGGTGGACGGTGTCGACGGCGATCACCGGGCGGACGTCGTTGCCGCGCACGAGCAGGAAGGGCACCTGGGCGGCGTCGAGCACCCGCCGGATGTAGAGCAGGTCCTCGATCATCGACTGCTGGGGCGTGAGGTGACCGTTGAGGAGCGTGAACTGGCCCTTGCGGACCACGACGTCCTCTCGGTCGAGACCACCGGCTCGGTGACGAGGGGTCAGGAGAGGGCTCTCGGACGTGCCGACCATCTCTGACGTACCGGGGATCTCCGTGGCCATGCAGACTCAACCTTCCGTGCGGGCCTCGGGCGGGCGGACGCACCCTCGGCATTTTACGGGGTCGGAGGCACCTCGGCGGATCCGCCGCCCACGACGGTCAGCGGCGGCCTCGGACCGGGGCCGCCCCCGTGGTCGTCGCGGCGGCGGTCGGCACCTTCACGAGCACCCCGACGGCGATCATGAGCGCCGCGGCCACGAACTGCAGCCCCTGCCAGAGGTCGGGCTGGACGGGCACCACGAACACCGGGTTCCAGAGGACGGCCACGGCGGCGAGCAGGGGCAGCGCCCACCAGGCACGCCCCCGGTAGGCGAAGACGAGGACGATGAGGGCGAAGATCGACACCACGTACCGGAACACCGTGAAGACGTCCGAGCCGAGCAACGCGGTGCCGGCCAGCAGGGCGATGGCCGCGATCAGGCCGGGCGCCAGGGCCGGACGAGTGAACGCGGGGGCGGTGGGGGTGGGCACCGCCTACTCGATGTCGTAGGCGACGTCGAGGACGCTGATCGGACGGCTCATCGGCGGCTCGTCACGCAGGCGCTCGAGGGCCGGCTGCAGTTCGCCCAACCAGGCCTGGTAGCCGGCGTCGCTGAGGTGGACGTGGTCGGCGGCGAACTCGGGTCGCAGCGCGTCACCGGACTCGTCGGCGAGGGCGGGCCAGAGGTCGAGCCACTGCGCCCGGACCGTCGAGGAGAACTGACGGAGGTGGCGGTTGGCGTCCTTGAGGCGGGGTGCGAACTCCGCCCCCCGTGGCGCGATCGACTGCAGCAGCAGACGCGTCCCGGGCAGTTCACGACGCATCGCCACCATGAGGTTCTCGATGCCGCGCACCACCTGTTCGACCGAGCGTCGCGCGGTGAAGTCGTTGGTGCCGATCATGAGCACGACGGAGTCGGGGTTCGCGGCCACGACGTCGTGGAGCCGTTCCGTCAGGCCGGCGACCGTGTCGCCCCCGACGCCCAGGTTGACGACCTGCTCGTCGGGCAACCACGCCGCCCAGTCGCCGTTCTCGGTCAAGCTGTCGCCGACGAAGGCGACGGTCTCTCGGTGTGTCATCACGACCTCCTGGTGGTCTGCTGAAGTGCCCCCATCGTGCCATCACCCGCTGGGAGCCGCGAACCGGCGCGCGCGTGCGCGCCGCCCCGACCTCACTGTCGGAAGCGCCGCGGCCTCTTCGACCAGACGCGGTCGAGCGCGTGGCGGACGCGCGGCAGCAGCACCACGAACGACGACACGACGACGAGCACCCCGAACAGCACCCCGAGCCACAACGGCACGGGCGACATGGCCTCGTCGCCCGCCGGGTACAGCGGCACCGGCGACGACGTCAGGACGAGGAGGCGCGGGTCGGTCACGCCACGGCCGTCGCGTCGGTCGTGGCCCCGCCCGCGGCACCGGCCACCCGCTCGGTCGCCCGGGCG
>NZ_JACYNS010000021.1:0-35069 GCF_014839405.1 Frigoribacterium sp. CFBP 13605
TCGGGCATCGACTTCGACCAGCTGACCAACGGCTTCGGCTTCGAGGGGCTGGACGGCCTGACCGCGGGCGGCGAGGAGTACCTCGGCGGACTCGGCGAGCAGGTCGGCGGACTCGGCGAGCAGGTGGGTGGGCTGGGTGACCAGCTCGGCAACCTCGGCGAGGGCTTCCAGATCCCCGGCCTCGGCAACCTCTTCGACCGCTGACCGCGCGGCTCGCGCCCGCGCGGCTCGCGCCGGCGCGGCTCGCGTCCTGAGGCCCCAGGAACTCGCCGAGACCCTCCCGCGCGCGCGGGGGTCCGGCCCGGTCACCGAACTCGGCAAGTACGCCGACGCCGCCGACGAGACGCTGGGAGCAGGACGATGACCAAAGCGGAAGAGCTGCGAGCACGAGCCGCCCGCGCGACGCAAGGAGCCGCGCCGACGACGCCCGAGCAGAACCAGCCAGGAGCGCCCGCCGCCGAGGCGACGCCAGCACCCCGGCCGAACGTCGTTCGAGCCAAGCCCGTACGCATCACCGCCGACCTGTCTCCCCAGGTCTACCGAGGCCTCATCGACTACGCCGCAGGCCTCGCAGAGGCTCAGGGCCGAGTGCTTGTCGCGCACGTGCACGTTACCCGTGCCCTCGTTGCAGAGCTGCTGGAAAACGACGAGCTGCAAGGGGCCATCGCCCGCCGCGTCCGCGCGCAGCTCGACGACTAGATCGTCCGTAGTTCAGTAATTACGGATTTAAGCTACTGGCCGCCCAGTCCTTCAAGGTCCGTGACCCAGCGCTCTGCGCCGCTCGAGCGCCACTCGACGGCCCGGTAACCCTCGTCTCTCAGGCGCTCGTCTGCTTCTGGGACGGGGTCGTGGTGGAGATCGCGGGTCGGCAAGATGACAGTGGTGGACTCGCCGGTTTCCGGTGCGAGAGTCAAGAGCCATGCACCGACCCCGCTGGTCGATCCGACCGGGAGGTCACGGTAGATATAGGCACTTTCAGCCAGCGAGGTCATGGCCAGCACAGTACGGCCTCGCCGGCCCTCGTTCATGGAACACGGCTGTGAGATCAGGCGTCGGCGCGGGGGAGTGTCACGGCTGAAGCGACCGCGGCCGGGTGCCGCTCGAGCGCCCGGTAGACCGTCGCCCGCCCCACGCCGAGCAGTTCCACCAGTTCGGCGACCGTGTGGTCACCGGCGCGGTGGATCGCCACCATGTGCCGCTCTTGCGCGGGAGAGAGCTTGGGCTTTCGCCCTTTGAGCTTCCCCCGCACCTTCGCCGTGGCCATGCCCTCGCGCGTGCGCGCTCGGATCAGGTCGGACTCGAACTCGGCCACCATCCCCAGGACGACAAAGAGCAATCGCCCGACGGGGTTGGTCGGGTCGTAGACCGACCCTCCGAGGGTCAGCCGCACCTGCCGGCGCGTCAGCTCTTCAGCGATGTCGGTTGCGTCTCGCAGCGATCGCGCGAGGCGAACGAGCTTCGTCAGGCCCAGGGTGTCGCCCTGCCGGCAGGCCGCCAGAGCCTCTCGGAGCCCCGGCTGCTCCCTATTAGTCCCTGTCAGGCCGCGGTCGCTGTAGATCGGTTCCGGCGGCACTCCCAGCGCGCAGGCGGCGTCCCGCTGCGCGGTGAGGTCCTGGGTGTCGATGGAGACGCGGGCGTAGCCGACGAGGGTCCCGGTGGTCTTCAGTCTCACAGAGGGTGCCGTCACTGGAACCTATTTCGGACGGCCTATCTGAGACAGCAATACGCCCGGAGGTCCGGGGGAGTGGTCGCAGCCGCAGAACGTCCGATGAACGATCGCCGAAGCGAGAGGGAGCTCGTAGCGCAGGCTACGGGCTCCCTCTAAGCCATCTCAGGGCGAATGGACCAGTCGATAAACCAGCAATGCCAAGCTGCTCCGCCTCATTAGGGTCGGTAGTCATCTCGCTTCTCGGCCCCGATGTACATACCTGGGTGTGCTCGATTGCCGCCTAGAACGCCTATGGCAGTCAGGCCAACACTGAGGCTTGCAATGAGGATTTTCACCAAACCAATGAGAAGGGGCTTTACGCGAATCGACATTTGAGCAACTGCTTTCCTAGTACTTGTTGGAGCAAGTTGCTGGACGAATCTTCTGTGGCCGGATGTGCCGCCTCGAATATGCGTTGCCTCTAGCTGCTACGGCATCCTTAGCCGAAAGTATCCGAGTCGGGCGCGGGGCAGGTCTTGTCGACTCGTTCCGCTTCGGCGTCCGTCAGCCCTTGACTGGATGCTGATCCAGCGCTCGGGAACCAGCCCTGGTGGGGCCAGGTCGACGCGAACTCCTCGCGAGTCATGCTCGGCTCGGTTGACGGGGCGCCGAGCGCCTCGAAGCACGGCAGCTGGAACATGGTCTGGTAGTCGTACAACCACGCCGCTTGCCCGACCGTGAGCGTCTCAGCGACGGGGCTCGGGTACATGACGTTGCAGCGGTAGCTGGCGAGTTCGGCCTGCTCGCGCTGCGGCCCGCCGTCGGGCATCTCGAACGAATAGCCCTGCGAGGTCGAGCCGTCCTTACCTCTCCCGACGTCGTCGACCACGGGCAGGCCGGCCTCGCGGAGGCACGCGATGAGCGGGTCGAGGTCGCCGCCCTCGATCTCGTGGACCAGGGCGACCTCGGGTCGGACCGCGTCGGGGAATTGCTTTGTCACCTGGTCCCAACGCTGGTCGGTGGCCTTCTGCCGCAGTTCGGCGAGGCGGGCTGGGTCCGGCGGCCCCGAGGTAGGGGGCGCACCGAGCTCGTCGAGGACGGCTTGCCGGTCCGGCACCCCGGTTCCGTTCGTCGCGGTGCCGGTCGGGGCCGGTGGCCCGCCCATCTCGCTGCTAATCCCGGCACACCCGGTCAGCAGCAGCGCAACCGCCGCCACGGCGACCCCCGCCGTAAATCTCCTCATGGGCCACATTGTAAGAGGATTCCTCAAACAGGACATCAAGACGTGATTTAGAACACCACCAGGCGGTGGCTTATCGGAGTGGCAGGGGCGCACAAATCGGACCAGGCATCAGCGTTTGCGGCAGGGCGACGACAGGCCGCCAACTCGTGGCAGCTCTGAAGACCCCTTGAGCTGGCTGCGTCAGCACATGCCGCTGCGGGCGAGGTCCCTGACATTCTTAGGGAAGCCGCTCTGCGGGCGCCCGTTACGCGGTCGTTCATCGGGACACCTACTCGGGCCCGTTTCGGACGCCCGAGACCAAGTGGCGTCTCGCCTGCGGATTCCCGTATGCCTGTCCCGAGAAAAAGCCCGGTGATGGGGGTTTAAACGCTACAGTCGTCGGATGCTCATCGGATACGCCCGCGTCTCGACCTCGGGGCAGGATCTCGCAGCACAGCGTGACGGTCTTGCAGCACTTGGTGTTGACGATCAACACGTGCATGTTGATCACGGCTTGTCCGGGACGACTCGAGCTCGGCCAGGCCTCCGTGAGGCGCTGGCGGCGTGCCGTGCCGGCGACGTTCTCGTCGTGACCAAGCTCGACCGCCTCGCCCGCTCACTGCGCGATGCAACAGCGATCGCGGACGAGCTCACAGAGAAGGGCGTCGCCCTGAACCTCGGGGGAGCGGTCTACGACCCCACCGACCCCGTGGGCCGGCTGCTGTTCAACGTGCTTGGCATGGTGGCCGAGTTCGAGGCTGACCTGATCCGTGCCCGGACTCGTGAGGGCATGGCGATCGCCAAGGCCGCCGGCAAGCTCCGTGGCCGTAAGCCGAAGCTGACTTCCTCGCAGGAGAAGCACCTGATGCAGCTGCATCGCACAGGCGCCCACACGACGAGCGAGATCGCGGAGCTATTCGGCGTCGCCCGCTCGACGGTCTACCGGGCGATTCAACGGGGGGAGCAGTCGTGAACGCGTTTGATGAGGGCTCGGCCTCCGAGCCTGTCCACTTCGAGCTGAGCGATGACGAGCGAACGTTGCTATGGCAAGGCCTCGGGCAATGGGGAGGCCCTGCTGATCTCACGGATGCGATGGCCGTCGCTATGGGGTTCACCAGCACGGCTGGTTTTTTCGAGGAGGAGGAGAGGTTGTCGGCTGCGCTGAAGGCGAAGGCTGCGCTGCCTCCGGAGGATTGGCGACGCATCCTCTTGGCAACTGAGATCGTGTTCGCCTCGGCCATCGTCGGAGCCGGCTCCTTGTGGCAGACGGTCACGGGCTTGGATGACGAGTCCACTTTTCGCATCCTCCGGCGCCTGCAGCAACGGTTCCCGGCGTCTTTCTGGTGATGGCCTCTCGATCCTCGACACTCCTGCCTTGAGAGGGCCGATAAGGGATCGTGGACCGGGCGGTCGTCGACCGCAGGTGGTAGCCGCCCTCGGAGCATAGGCATACTTCAGGGGTGAGCCGTTGGCGTGTACTGGACATGGTGAACCCGTATCCGTTTGTTGGTCTGATTGGCGTTGGCGTCGGCCTAGTCATGCTCATAGGACGTGCCGTCATCGAAGCGACGACGAACTCGAACGCTTCCGCCGGCACCGTGGTGGGCTTGATGATGATTGGTTTTTACGGAGGCCAGCTCCTATGGGCTTTCGTGAAGCGGCGCCGCGGAAGAGCTTCCGATAGCCACGAGTAGCGTCAGCCTCGCCCGTCAGGCAGCCGGGCAATCCGCCCGATAGGGGATCGTTGGCCGGTGTGCGCTAGTTGCCCTCGTTGCTCCAGATGGGTCGAGCCTGGCGAGCTGCGGCTGAGTAGGCGTGATCGTCGAACGTGTGCCGCGCCTCGGAGACGTCGAATTCGGGCCAGCTCAAGACGAGCTCGAGCCGGCCGTCCGGGGGGATGGGCCATAGCCACAGCCGCGCCGAGGTCGTGAAGTAGGAGTCGTCGCCCGACCCGCCCTGTTCGGTGAGGGTCAGCAGGGGTCCTGTCGGAGCCTTGGCGGGATCGTCGTGGAATGCGTCGCCGACGTCAGCGACGACTTTCGTTCCGTCGTCGAGGACGACGCCGAAACGGATGCTGCGAGCGGGATCGACTGCCCCGTTGCCCCAGCGTCCGCCTCCGAACCTGTCCATGAGGGTGGACCAGTCTCGGCGGTTTTGGTGACGGTTGCGGAGCAACCACTGGACGTCGATCTGTAGGCCTGTGGCGTGGACCGAGAGCCCGGTGACTGTGACGGCGATGTCGTTGGTCGTGGCCAGGACCGTCGACACGCCGATCCGACTTGGGAGCCAGTCGACGGGGGGCGCAGCCCATTCGGGAGCCACGTAGTGCTCTGGTGAGTCGTCGTCGGGAGGCGTGACTTCGGGGAAGAACGTCATGAGTCACTTCACCATCCGCACCTGGTCTGCGCAACAGCTTTGGCGAGCTCGTGGATCTGGTCCCGCCTATGCCCGTTGAGGGATCGTCATGCGGTCCTATCAGGGGCTAGTCGACGTCAGCTCTGGGTTCGGCGGATATTCGCTTGGAGATGCTGCACGTTTGGGTGGTAGTGACGACGGTTCATTAGCCCGAGTGTGTTCAGGTGGTGCAGGTCGTCGATGGCGCTGAGATCGCCGTCGATGAATCGTGTCGATTCGTGGAGGAACAGTCCGCGGAGTTCCTTCAAGCCGGCCAAGGGGCTGGCACTGGGTACATCACCGATGTTCCCCAGGCCGAGTGTTCTCAGGGAGCGACAGTGGGCCAGTGGCTTCAGATCCTGGATTCGGCGGCAGCTGTCCAGATCGATGGCCTCTAGTTGTGCACCGACGGGGCCCTCGAGCCCGGTGATGTCGGCAAGGTTCCTGCCTCCCGTGATGGTGAGCGACCGCAGCGACACGAGCGCATCGAGGCCCTCGAGCGAGGCCACGCTGGGCCGGTCCTTCATCCGTAAGCGGCTCACGTTCTTGAGCAGAGACAGGGACGTCAGGTCCTTTTCCGTGAAGCATCCGAGGTAAAGGTCTTCGAGTCCCGTTGCGGTGAGTAGTGATTCCTCGACTGTGGGCCAGTCAGCCGAGAGCGACGTCAGGGCAGGAAAGCGGCTCAGGTCGATACTCGCTCCGGGTGCGACGAGGAGTTGCAGAGACGTCAAGCGTTGACCGAGGTCGTAGAGAGGTGTGAGGTCCTCGATCCAGCGGGCGACTATGGCGACGCTCGTCACGGTCGGAGGCAAGTCCCGGACGAGTTCGAGCGTGGTTTCTTGAAACCCGTGTGATGAGTTCAACCACACGGTTTCGGTGTGGCGCCGCTTCAACTGGCGGGCGTCACGACCGGTCCAGGGACTCGCGACGGCCGTGAATGCTTCGCCCCAGTGGGAGTGCTTCTCCGTGACACTCATCGAGGCCGATCCGGCGATTCGTTGGGGGACGCGACGTAGGGCACGGGGCTAGCTAAGTGGCTCCACGCCTTCACAACAAGCACGGGTGTGCTCTGGCCGAACAGTTCGAGGCAGGTGCCCGATAGGGGATCGTCTAACGAGACACCAATGAGCGCGCGTGCGGGCTCGGGTCTTGGGTTCTGCGCGCCGCAGGTCGACCTGCGGTGTCTAGAGGGGGCCAGGCCCGAACCAGAGGGCAGGCAGCGACGCAGTGAGTAGTAGCGCCGCCATGGCGAGGCTCACGACTGCCAGAGATCGCCGTACTTCGTGTCGTACCGAACTGACGATCGAGAGGCCGAGGGATGCGGCGGAGAGGATGCCGACGGGCACCCAGGCCGCGAGGAAGATCGGGTACAAGAACAGCCAGCCTTCGTTGTCCCAGAGAGCGACCGGGGCCCACATCGTGATGTAGAGAGCGACGTAGGAGACAAGGGCCACGAGGGTCACGATGCTCGAAGCCAGAGCAAAAGGGCTGGCGGCCCGTGGGGCGTCGCGCGGCTCGTTTGCTTGGCCAGGCCATACCGAGGCGGTTGTCACGGTCGAAAGCTAGCAGCCCCCCAGCCGCGTCAGCCGCCGGGCGACGGTTCGGGCGTAGCGGCCGCGGTCTTGACGAGTGCGCGCAGGATCGATGGGTCGACGGACCCCAAGACTCGAGCACTCACGCGCCCCTTGGGGTCGAGGACGATTGTTGCCGGGGTCGCCTTGGGGGTCGTCTTGCCGGCGAACGCGAGCTGGACGCTACCGGTGTTCGCGTCGAATGCGGCGTCGGGTGCGCTGGTGGCCAAGAAGAGGGCCGAGAAAGCTAAGAGTCGACGTGTTCGCACGCGTGAGGATAACTCCGTCGACCTGCGCACGAAAAGGGTCGAATGGTGGGAGGCACCGAGGCTCCCCAGCGATGCCGAGGGGCCTAATGGGACTCATCTAGTTGGGACGCCTCAGTAACCCATGACAACGCGCTTGATTCGGCTAACCCACCAGCCAATCGTCACCCAGTAGAGCGCACGCCCAACGAGGGTAGTCACAACCCATAGGCCGGCTGCCGCCTTAGCTGCCACGAGTCCGATGAAGGCCATACCGGTTGCTGCGATGAGGGCCCCAATGCCCGCATGAAGCAATTCCATGTCAGACGTTTCGAACAGGGTCGCTTTTGAAACGCGCAAGTTCCGCCAGCCACGATCGAACCGTCTCCACAGTCGGCTCCTGCTCGTAGGCCGCGAGACGATCCTGCGTCTGGGCCACCCAAGCATTGAATCGCTGCACGATCGTGGCGCGCATGCGGGTATCCGCAGCGGATCCCTTGCCCTGCTGTTCGTGGTTCCAGTTGACCTTGCCTGCCGCGTAGAGCACGCCGGCCTTGTAGTGCTCGGCGTCCAACCATTCCGCTAGCCACGGCTCCGAGGACGTGTCGAGAGAGCGGGCCACGGTGGCGAAGCTTCCGATCTGGGTGACCACGGCGTCGCCGGCAGGGAAGTCATTCTCCGCAAGGGTGATCCCGGAGAGGAGCCTGCGGACAGTGCTGAGGTCGGGTGAAGTCATGGGGTTACCTGTCTGTCGGTGGGTAGTGGTCGGACAATACAGGCCGCAAGCGACATTTCCTCGGGTTGACTGCCAGTCCCAGTCCGCACTTCCCGAGCCTTGTCTCAGACGTCGGGATCGGCTTAGCTCCGGGTAGTGGTTGAAGCTGGCGGTCGTCCAGTGAACGATCGGCGTCCGGCACACTGGGTCTTATGCAACGAGAGGTGTCCCTCGTCCTCTTCGAGGGTCAGTCGTGGCCGCTTCGCGAGAATATTCTGCTCAATGACGAGGCGCGAACTACCTACTCGCCAGAGGAGTACGGGCTTTCTGCACGGCTGACGCAGCAGCTCTACGACTGGACCGAGTGGTGGCACGCCCACGAGATGCGTCAGTCTCCTAGCCACTACCGGTGGGCGGCTCGGTTGGTTCGAGACCTGCAAGCTGAGCTCGGTCCGGGATTCGTCGTACTTCTCGACTAGGCGCCCTGAAGAGCAAATTCGGGTCGAATGTCCGATAGCCGATTGTCTATCGGACGGCCCGCTTGGCCCGGCGGATGACCTCAGCGGTCTACCTGGTCCAGCCGAAGGCGTGCGTTAGGTAGGCAACAATCAGCCCCAGCCCTACTGTGCCCACTGCTCCAACAACCCAGTTGCGAACAACGTTCCTCTCTGGTTGGGGTTGTGACGGGAGTGTGGTGAGTACCGGTGTGACCCGAGAACTCTTCGCGCGTTTATGCTCCGCTTCCTCAGCGAGGACCCTTTTGTGGATCGTGATGGCATGATCGTGCACGCGGTCTCTCTCCTCGCGCATCTCCGTTTCGACCTCCTGGCGAAGAAGAGCTTCAAGACCCACAACATCTTGACGGACATGGCCGTGGATGCTCATCTCGATCTTGGGCTGTCCCCAGAAACTCGCTGTTACGGTTGCTTCCAGCGTGGCTTTAAGGATGTCCGCGTTATAGATCGTGGATTCCATCATCGATGGGTTGAGGTGTTCCTGCCGCGCGAAGTCGCGCAGTTCGGTTGCGAGACGGCGGGTAGAGTGACCGCCGTCGTCCCAGTACATCGTTATCCGGGTCTGCTTTCCCTGACCGCCCGCTGCTTTAAAGCGCTCCCCGATCACCGACCGCCAGACCTCGAAGCCGATCCACAGTGCGTCGCGTGAGTACGGGACTATGACCTTCGCGCCGAACGAATCATTCACGCAGACAGGCTAAGTCGAACAGTGTGCGTCAGATGATCACTGATGGCCCGATCTTCCAGGTTCGAGTGGGGCGCGCAGCTGGTGGGCACCTCACACGAGCTCGGTAGGACGCCGCACCGTCGTGAATGTCACCAGCTCCTGACTCTTTGCACGTCCAGTTGGCGATCGGTGGCCGCGACGCGAGCAGCTCTTTTTCACGCCTGCCCGTCTGCTGGTGAGTCAGGTACCGCGGATGCTGCGGTGACCGCGACACGAAGCGCGCTTTCGAAGTCTGCTGCGGGCGCACTTGAGCGCCACTTCACTACCGCACCCGCGAGGACGCCGCAGGCTTGCACGAGTTGCTCACCATGGGCCTGCGCAATGCCGTCCCAAGCGCGGGAAATCTGCTGGATTGATTTGTGGTCGCGCTCAGTAGCGCGGAGTTTGACCATCTCGATCGCGATCGACACCCGTCCGACGTGGGGGTGAGGTATTGGCCGGTCGCCACGGGCCCAGTTCGTCATGTCGAAGGACTTTTGCCAGGCGTCGGTGTCGGAGGCGAGTTGGTCGATGCGCTCCAGGAGCCGTTCGATGCTCATCTCGAACCCCTCCACGACAGCAGCGCTCCGCTCGAGCCGGAAGGCGATGATCACACCGACGATTCCGATCGTTGCACCGACGACGGTGGCAAGTAATTGCGGGACAAACTCAGACCAGAACTCCATACAAGGAACCTACGTGCGGCCTTGTCTTTCAAGGGGCTGCAGCGACGGGTGGTCTGGTGCCGAACGACGCAAGGTGGACGCGAGGCGACATGAAGTCCCAATGGGGATACTCGCTAACCGACAGGCGGTGTCTGCCGATAGAGGTTTTCAGCACCTCTCCAAATGAATCTATTCGCGTATCTACGCGAGGGCGGAGCCGTCAGGCACCGTGTGTTACCTGGGCGATCACCCACGGATGGACTTGCAGGTCCAAAGCCGTGGGAAATTTCCGGGTTTCAAACGATTTACAGAAGGGAGGTGCCACGGTGAAGAACTATCCGAAACCGCTCGGCCGTAAAGCGACAGTCGTCGTGATCTGCTTGCAGTCACTCAACCTAGTTGTTAACGTCCTTCGCTTAATTTGGTCCTAGACCAAGTGACGCGAGCCGTCGGGCTCCATTGAGTCCGGCGGGAGGGTTTTCGGAGAACACCCACGGCCCGACCAGCAATGCTGGTCATCCGTGTCGGCGGTCAGTTGTACCGTTTGCCGGCATGGGAATACGGGTCTCGGGAGATGCGTCAGCCAAGATCCTTCGCTATGGTGCTCGTCCTCGTCGCCATGGCGGTGCTGCTTGCAGTGGGGCCGTTAACGCTGACCGCGAGCGGTGACGCCTCCGTGGTGCTGCTCGGCGTCATAGCGCTTGCCGTAGCCGGGGGAATCGGGCTCGCTGTCGCTCAAAAGATTCGCCGCGACGCCGCGATCAAGCAGCGCGACCAGCTGGTCGCCGGGATTCAAAGGCAGCTGCGCGCGCAGTACAGCGCCGGCTACGACCGCGATTACGACGACGGGACTGCCCGTCACGGCCGCGCAACAAAGGAAAAGGGAAACTAGCTAGGACTCAGGAACTCAAGGACACGCTGGCGTCATTTGCGTTCACGTTCGTGGGCGTCGCGATCGGCGCTGCCGTCTTGACGATCGTGCTCGTCGTGGTCGAGGCGTACGTCGTGAAGGCTGACAGGCCCACCGTGTTGCGGACGCTGGCGATCATCGCCGGTGCTGTCGTGGCCGTGTTCACGATCCTCGCTGTCGTCTTCGCGAATGCGGTGACCACCGCCGCCTGACCCGCTTCACGCCCTACGGCCGCACTGAAGAAGTCCACAACAGTGCGGCCGTTTCGGCGCCGGCGGCCGCTGCCTGCAGCTCGCTCGAGCAGCTGCTCGCTTAACGCTGCTCGACAACGAATCTGCCGATCCGTCCCGGGTTCCCACGACGGCCGTCGTGGGGCCGATGTTCCGTCTTGGAGGACTGCTACAACCTGGCCCGAGCACGATCGAGAGCCCGGTAGACGGTCGCTCGGCCGACGTCGAAAAGGCCGGCTAGCTCCGCAACCGTGTGGGTGCCGGCCGCGTGGACGTCGGCTAGGTGACGTTCCTGTGCCGGCGTGAGCTTCGGCGGCCGGCCGTTCAGCCGGCCCTTGTCGCGCGCGATCGCCATTCCCTCGCGTGTGCGGGCTCGGAGCAGGTCGCGCTCGAACTCAGCGACCATCCCGAGGACGTTGAAGAGTAGTCGCCCCACGGGGTCGGCCGGGTCGTGCACAGTGCCGCCGAGGCTCAGGGCGACCTCGCGCGCGACCAACTCGGCCGAGATGTCTCGGGCGTCCGGCAGCGAGCGGGCGAGCCGGTCAAGCTTGGTGACGACGAGCGTGTCACCAGGCCGACAAGCCGCAAGGGCTGTCGTCAGGCCCGGACGCTTCCGGGTGGCCCCTGACAGCCCTTGATCGACGTACACGCGCTCTGGGGCGACCCCGAGGGCGTGGAGCGCCGCGCGCTGCGCTGTGACGTCCTGGTGCGCCGTGGAGACGCGTGCATAGCCGATGAGCATTCCCGTCATGCCGGGCAGTCTCACACGGCCCCCGCTCACCGGAACCAGTTCCGGACAGGTCTATCGAGACAGTATTTTCGGGCGTGTCAAAATCAGTCCTTTTGGCTCGGCCCTCGAAGTGCTTCGAGGATCTGGACGACTTCGGCGGCGTCGTAGTTGTGAGCCTCTACCTCTCCGCCCTCGGGGGTCTTGGCCCGAATGTACGTCTCGGGGTGGCTCGACCGGTTCCCGACAAAGGTCTGCGCCAGGCGCATGAGTTCATTCACTGCGCCCGGAAGGGCAAGAAACAGAGTCACGTACGTCATCGGGTCGGCCGACTCCTGAATGAGCCGCGAAGCTCTAAACCCCTCGGCGCGCAGGACCTTGTCTAAATCCTCGCCGGCATCCGTAGGTGCAACGACCGTCAGCAGCTTTCGGTCGTGGTCGTACCGAAGCCGCACAGCATTCGTATTGGTCATGCGCGGAGGTTATCGCGGCGCGTGAGGGCACATGTCGGGCCGTCAGATCCGTTGCGCGTCCTTAATCAGGATCTTGTCGAACTGGTCGGTGCCGTACTGGTCGTCCCAGCGAATGGCCATGCCGAATCCGCTTATGCGGCTGCTCGCTCCCAGCGGCATCGCCAGAGGAACGCCCACTGGGTACAGCCCGAAGCGGATAGCGGGGTTCAGCCCAGATTGCTGAGTCTTCGAGGCATCGTAGAAGTCGATTCGCAGGTCGTGGACGGCGTCCGGACCGTGGTTTTCGACCTCGTATACGTCTAGCGATGAGTTGAAGGAGAGGGTCGATCGCTGCGGTCCTTGGTAGCTCGGGTCACGCTTCGCCAGCTGACCTAGGAACCGGCGGCCACGCCTCGCATTCCGGCGGGATGGCTTGGTCTGCCCGTCTCGTGATTTTGTGTCAAGCCGGTTACCGAGCCGGTTCAGCCCGAACGTCAACAGGGCGACGACCACCGCAACAACGAGCGTCGGCAGTGTGAATAGGGATGACCAAAAGTCAGCGGGCGCGGGCATTTGGACAAATTACCGTGAGACCTCAACTTGCAAGCGTTTCGGACACGCGAGATCGATTGAGCGGCGGCGTCCGGTCGGCGTTCAGTAACAACTACGAGAGCGTCGCGAGGGACGACGACCTCGGCTCACGAATTGCGCTGCTGCTCTTTCTGGTGCCAGGGGAAACCACCAACAAAACGCTGCCACAGCGACGGGTGACGAACAGGGGCCTTTTCCTCCCCAGGTCGGTCTCCCCGGTGGTCCCCACCGTTGACTGTTTCGGCAGGGTTGACCGCTTGTGAATCGGCTTGGGCCAACCACATGTGCTCTTGGAACATTTGGTGCCTCCTGAAGCTAGAGCTTGCAGAGCATTGATTCCTCGAACAGTAGACCCATCTGTCGATGAAGCAAATAGGCCGCAAAGATGACGTTTTTTCGTTGCACCGGCCCTACTTTTTCCGGTGTGGGGGCGGCAGTGGGTCGCACCATCAACCAAGGGGACTTTGATGAAGAAGCAATGGTTTGCCCGGGGCGCCGCAGTAGCAGTAGCGGCGGCACTCATCGTCATACCGACAGTGCCGGCGAACGCTGCAGTAGTGACCTGGCGCAACGCCAGCTCCGTCTCCTGCAGCACCTACACGGAAAGCGGGGCTTCGCTGTCGCAGTCGCGCAACGGCCAACGCGCATACCTTCCGCAGGCCGCCTCAGGCCTCGGCGGGACGTATCACCTTTACGTCTGGCACGGCGTCTCCACCACCAACGCGTGGGCCAATGACATCTCCGTTGGCGGCGCCACCAACTTCACCCCCGGCAAGGTCAAGTTCGTTCACGACTCAACCTGCACCTTTAAGGAATACCTGGCCGGACAGGCTCTCAACGTTGGCCGACCTTCTGTCGTTGGGCCCACAGCCACCACGGCTCAGGCCAAAGAAACGTCACCGTCCACTGCCCGTCTCCTGTCGAGCGTTGGCGTCGCGACCGTCGCTACGCCCTATGGGCTGGATCTGAAAACCGCTTCTTACCAAGGGGCCACAGGTGGCACAGATGCATGGACGGTCGTGAAGGGCGCAAACACGTACCTGATCACCCTCACGTCCGCGGGCATCGCGACCGCCGCGTCCGTTCCCACGGCTCAACTTGCCACGCAGGCCATGACCGTTCGTACGGAAACCAACGGTGTTGGACAGCAGTTCGTGCTGGGAACGGCCTCGTCGTCGGCTGCCATCGATGAAATCGCGGGCTTGGACAAGGTCGGAGGCAATCTCTTCGTCGACAACTCGACGCGGACATCAGATCAGAAAGTTCAGGTGGCGACGCCGACCAAGGCTGACTACCAAGTCAATCTGCTGGGCAAATAGGCAGTCCGCGCCATCAGCGCAGTCAACGGGTCGGGTTCTCGAAGCGAGAGCCCGACCCGTTCCTTTAGACGGTCGTCCACCGGGCGCTTTGTAACTACCTCGTGTGGAGGTGTGCGGTGATGGCGGCCTGCCATGACGGGCCGTAGGTCTGTTCGCCAGCAGCGGTCATGATCGCGAACCGGCCTCGCGAGTAGCGCAGATCGCCATGAGCGACGTGCTCGGACCCGATGGCCTCGCGGATGGACCAGGCGTTCTCGGCCAGGAAGGTGAGGGACACGGGAAACCGTGCCTCGTCGAGCGAGACGACGAGCGGGCCCTCGGTCGAGGTCGTCGGGAGGCGCAGCGACGTCGTCGCCGGGCTCGTCGGGTTCGACACCAGCGCCTACAGCGTCGGATACGTCGCCGGATGGGCAGACGCCGACGCCGAGTTGATCCGTTCAACCGCCGCCCGCGTGCTCGCCACCGCCCACCAGATCGCGGCGATTCTCGACCCCGAGGACGAGGACACCGACGAGGCCGACGCCGCCTGACACCGGCCGGGGCCGCGGCTAGAGCCGCGGCCCCCACCCCGGCGGCCATGCCGCTACCAGAGCCCCATCACCCCGCAGGAGAACCGCCGTGCTCATCACCTATAGCCGCCCCCAGGACCTCGACCCCCAGCAGCTCGACGCCGCAGCGCCCGCCGCCGACCTCGACCCCATCGGGTACGAGTGCGAGGCCGAAACGGTCGACGTCAACGGCACCCCGTGGAGCTGCACCCGCCGCCGAGCTCACACCGACGACGAGCACCGCGCCGTGTTCGGCCAGCTCGGAGACGGACCCGCGAAGCCGTCGCAATCGCCTGGTCGTACGAGCACGGAGGGGCCGGTTACGGTCCGGCCTCTCCCGAGCCCGTGCACACCATCACCGTGACCGTGACGTTTCCCGAGTCGGCCTCGACCGACGCCCTGGCCGACCGGATCGCGGCCGACGTCCTGGCGAACTTCTGGGAGTGCGACCACGACCACGTGCGCGTGGCCGTGACCAGCTCGACCCGTCCGGCCAGACCCAGCGGTGCCCGGCCGCCCGCGAGCGACCGGGCGAGGGGCCAGCCCCTCGCGCTCCCCAAAAGCTAGGACAGTGGCTTGGATGACTTCCTGAGCAGCAACACCCCTAGAACGGTGTTCAAGGCTCCCAGGGCGACGACGAACCAACCGAAGGTGGGCCCGGACGCGAGGACGGTTCCTAATCCTGCAACCAGCGTCACGAGCGCGCAGGCGATAAAGAATTGGGCCTGTTTTCTGGTCACCCAAGCAGTATGACGCCCAGGTGCAGGCCCCGTGCCGGGGCCGTTTCTTTGGACGTGGAGCCTGAGGCAGCGTACGGACGATCGGGCTCCGCGCAACCGGCTTTCGCGGCATATCCTCCTTCGCTTCGCTCAGTCCGGTATTCCACGACCAGTTGCACTGCGCCCGCTCGTCCTGCCGGCGATTCCATCGCCTCCACGGCCAAAAAAGTGGGGGAGAGAGGGAAGAAGCCATGACCCAGACCATCGACACCACCGCCCCCGACGTCGTTCAGTTCCTCGACGTGTTCGACGACCAGATGCTCGCCGGGGACGTCGGCCCCCGCTTCACCCGTAGCGAGGTTGAGGCCCTAGCCGGGATGCTTCGAGCAGCCGAGGCCACAGCCGCCGCCTGGATCGAGGGGCACTCGAGGGGAGACGACGATATCGACGACTCCACCGCCGACCAAAAGTCGCAGCGAAATAACACTATTCCCCCTTGTGCTTGTAGCAATAGGGGGGGGTATACGTTCGAGTACGAACAGCAACCGAGGGGGTTGGAATCGTGATTACCGTCTACAGCAAGCCCGATTGCATGCAGTGCCGCATGACCGACCTGGCGTTCGACGCCAAGGGGCTCGACTACCAGGTGGTCGACGTCACCGAGAGCGCCAATGCCCTCGAATTCGTCAAGGAGCTGGGCTACCTCACGGCCCCCGTCATCGTCGTGTCCGAGCATGACCACTGGGGAGGGTTCCGCCCCGACCATATCGACCGCGTGGCCGCCGGGGGAGCGACCGAGAGTGAAGCGGTCGAGGCGTAGCCATGGACGAGTTTGGGTGGGCCGAGGAAGAGGTACCGCCTCCCACCGATGCTGACGCGCCACCCCTCTACGACGACCCTTCCAGTGACGTCGAACAGTGGGAGCTGACCGCCTCGGAGAAGCGCATCTATGAGGCCGGGTTCACCACGGCGTACCTCATGCGAACCAGCGAGCTCGAGCGGCTCGCCCGGGAAGCGGATCGACTGAACCACGAAGCTGACCGCCTCTACCGAGCCGCCTACGACCACCGCAACTGCTCCTGCTGGAAAGACCGCCACCACACAGCCACACCGCCCGCACACTCCCACCGCCAGAACTAAGGAGACCACCATGACCGACACCAGTCCCACCCAGGCCACGAACACGGTGACCCTCGAGCTCACCGAAACCGACGCCCGCCGCATCCTTGTCACGGCCCTTCAAGACGCCGCCCGTGCATCAGCCGACAACGCCCTTCGGGCCGGCTACTCCAGCGACCCCGACGTCGAATGGGCCGAGAGTCAGGAACGTCAGGCCCGCACCGCACAGGTCCTTGCCCAAACCGTCGAGGCCCAGCTTCAGGCCAAAACCGCGGGCCCCGAGGGGCAGGAGTGACCGGCACCCGCACTCTGAAGGCCACCGCCACCCGCGATGGGCGGTGGTGGCTCGTGCGGCTACCCGAACTCGACGCCGTCGGCCAAGCACGAACCGTCCGAGAAATCCCCGACGTCGCAGCCGAGGTCGCAGCCCTCCACCTCGGCGTTTCACCGGACAGTGTCGACGTCGACGTCACCGTGCACGTCACCGAAGAGGCGGAACGGCTCTGGGTTGCAGCGCTCGAGGCCGAAGGGCAGGCCCGGGCACTGCAGCAGCGCGCAGCCCAACTGCGCCGCGACGCCGTCCGCACCGCACGCGCAGACGGCTACAAACTCGACGCCGCAGCAGCCGCCTTCGGCGTCAGCCCCGGCCGCATCCAGCAACTCGCCAAGACCCCACCATCCGAGGCATGACCTAGCCGCAGCTCGACAGGTCGGGGAGTGGACTGTTCGTCGTTGCTAGCTCTTGATGGCTTCCGCTAGCTCATCCGCCACAGCCACCAAGGCATCCCAGTCATAAGAGTCGGCCTCTCGCGGGCGGAGGAAGTTCACCCGGATCCGCAACGGCTCTTCCGTCCCCACGAACAAAGCATTCCCCGAGGCCTTCGCCAGCTCGCCCTGGACGTCGAGCAACGTGCCCGGTCCTTCGAGGTCGTGGGCCTTGAGCTGCTTGCGGGCGGTGGCGATCGACTTCGATAGGGTCTTCCGGGTGGCGGCGTCGAGGTTGCTGGTGCCCCATTCCCGGGCGAGGGTGTGAAGGCCGGCGAGGAACTGCGCGGCCTCGGCTTAGACGACGTCATCTCGGGCAGAGACGCGAGTGAAGCGGTTCGCTTCGATCTCGACCAGGCCGTAAGTGTGGAGCTGCGCGATCGCTTCCCGCACCGGGGTGCGAGACACCCCCAACCACTTCACCAACTGGTCATCGTTCAACCGCTCGCCCGGCTCGAGGGTGCCGTCGACGATCGCGGCAAGCATCTTCTCGAAGACGACATCGCGTAGGAGGCGGCGGGGGCCTGCTTCAGTCGTGGCTGTAGGAATCGGCATACACCGATCTTTGCACATAGTGCGTCTGGTATACCGGTGCATTCAGTTGTTGTTTCGAGGTGGGGGACGAGGCCGTGATTTGGCCAGCAGCTCGTCGGCCAATGACCAAGAGGGACTGAGGGTGCGCAATGGAGGGCGTCAGGTCATCGGTATTCTGTGATTCGGGGTGGGATTGCGGGTGTCTTCGGACTAGGGTTGGGGTATGGCAGCGATCGAGCTCAAGGCGTACACCGCATCCGTTCGGACGGACATGCCCGAACTCGTGGGGGCGCTCCGCGATGTGCTCGGGGCGCAGCTCGTGGCCTACATTGCCGGCGTCAAAGAGACCCGCGCGGTCCGCCAGTGGGCAGAGGATGATGGTCGGCGCCCGCAGCCCAAGCAGGAGCAACGCCTCCGCCTCGCTTACAGGGTGGCAGCTCTGCTGCTCGATCAGGACGCTCCTCGGGTGGTGCAGGCCTGGTTCCAGGGCATGAACCCGCAGCTCGACGACGTCGCACCGGCACGCTTCATTCGCGAGACTGACGGCGACGACGCGAAAGTCCTGGCCGCCGCGCAGAGCTTCGCCGCGAACGGATGATCGACCCGAGCCATCTGCAGCACACCTCCGCGCCGTCGCCGGTGTGGCGTGTGGGGCGCCGGCCGAACCCCTGGGACTGGGCGCCCTGGCGGTACGCCTCAGCGGACACCGGCACCTTCCCCGGTCGCTGGGACTCACCCGACCCGCACACCTACCGAACGACCTACGCCGCCACCGAACCCCAAGGCGCTTTCCTCGAGGTCCTTGCCCGTTTCCGGCCCGACCCCTCGCTCGTGGCCGCCATGACGGAGATCGATACGGACGAAGCCGATCAGGCTCTCTATCCCACGCAGCCGGCCGGCACCGTTCCGGCTGAGTGGTTCGGCGCGCGGTTGCTCACGCGGGCGTCTCTCGCCGGGAGTTACCTCGACATCGCCCACTCCGAGACCGTCGCCGGCCTCTGGGGTGAATTCGCCCACATCGCCATCGCCGAGCACGGCCTGGCGGACTTCGACGGATCCGCACTCCAGAACGCCCATGTGCGCCCACTGACTCAAGCCATCAGCGCCCGGGTGTACCGAATGACCACCATCGATGAAGTCCCGCTCTTCGACGGAATCCGATTCCTCTCTCGCTTCGGCGCCGACCAGGAGCTCTGGACCGTCTTCGAGCAACCCGACGACACCTCCACCAGCAAGCTACTAAGCGAGATCCAGAAGACGAACGTCTCCGAGAACGATCAAGACGTGGCCAAAGCCATGCAGACTCTCGGTCTCACGCCCGACGAGGACTGAGCGCAACCGCCTCCGAATCCGGCACGGCGATCATTAGCCCTGCTTCCTGCCTGGCTCGCGCGCGGTCGGACTGATCGCGAGTGGACTGGGGATATAAAGTCGGTTATCGGTGCTCCTCGTCGTCAAGTTTTTGGTACAAAACCGCGAGCACTGGAAAGGCAAGAGTGCGAGGTCTTTCATTTGCCCGGAGGAGCCTTGGCCGCCATTGTGCGGATTGTGTTCTCGAGGGCCAAGTCACTCTGGGGTTGTTCGAGTCGCGTGAGAAGTGGCACATCTCGGTCGCGACGGGTGGGCTGGTGTCGCCAGGCGGCGGTCATTTGTGGCCCGGCCTCTGAGCGGGCTGCCGAGACTAGTTCTCGGTACGCGTCTCTCACGTCTTCGGGGGCATGGACGCGTAGGACCGTGCTGTAGTAAGCCAGGCGTGACTGCACATCGCTGACGTGGTTGGTTATCGCCATCCGTGCCCCTGCGCTACCGTCGCGCCGAAGAACCTTGTAGGGGGCCTCGAGGTAGTCGTGCACAGCCCGAATCGCTTCCCCGTATACGAGCGCTTGCTCGGCTTTACGCGCTTGCGATTTTTGGAACGCATAGCCCCCGATTACGACCACTGCTGCGAGGAGTGCTGCCACGAAGGCGAGAATGCCGTCCCCGGTGATCGCACCGTGCACCCAGGCCACGGATTGAGGATCTGGAGTGTGAGACGGCGTCGTCGTCATGCGGCAAACCCGTGGGGGGCTTCGCGTCCAAGCCAGATGCCCCTCCTTGAGCCGCCGGTGCTTCGCCAGTAGTCCTCGTGGAAGAGATGGTCGGCGATGAGGTCGAAAAGGCTGAGGAGTCCCTTGTCGGACGTCCAACGGTGCTCGACAGGATCTCCGGCGTAGAAGAGGCAGAGGGAATCGTCCTCGGGCATTCGGTGCTTGGACTCTGCGCCAGGATCGGCAAATACGCGGGGGTAGTCCTGTGGTGAGAGGCCGTAGAGGGTATAGGGCGGCTGCGCATAGAAGCGGATGGTTACGGGGACCGGGGAGATACGCCCGCTTACCCGCAGGCCCGTGTGCCGGTAGGTGAGGGTGGTCGCCGTCTGGGCCATGGTGATGTCACGGCCGAAGTGCCGTTTGGCATCGCGTTCTAGCGGCAGGCGCCAAGCGGGGGTTGAGCCAAACCACCTCTCGGGATGAGAGCGAGCTTCGGTCAGGCAGACCATGATCGGGCATTCACTCGCTCGCGAGGTGAGTTGATGCCGGTGATGAGTGCCGGCGAGCCAAAGGTGCTGCTTGCTTGATCTTTCGATCGGTCGGCCTGCTCCTTGAGGACAGCGGATTTCGTCGGGTGCGGAAGCATGTCTTCGTCATTGAAGAGGTCTGCAAGCTGTTCTTGGGCAAGAACCTCGTAGCCCTGATTGGCCAGTTGGAGAGCGAACTCAAGGACTGTGAGCGATTGGCGAAGCTTGCGGACGACGTCGGTGCGGGTCCAATCCTCATTCAGCTTGATCGGGTGAGGGGCCACCCCAGCAGGGTCCTCTGTCTCGCCTCTGTCGAGCTGTTCGGCGGCGTGAGAAAACCACAGCTGTAGACCCTCCAGCATCGTCACTCGATGAGTGATGCAGTCGAGGGCGAGGGCCTTGATGTTCCATGAGCAGAGCGGTTTGTCGTTGCTGCGGTTCCAATGTTTGAGGAGACGGACCACGCGGGCATACGTGACATCCGTGTCCTTGACTGCTGCGAGAACCATCGACGTGTGCGCCTCCGGATGCGAGCGGTCCCATCCGTTGTAACGGGGGATGAAGAGGCCAGCTCCGTCAGGGTTGTCGATCGCGACGATTACGTCCGCTGTGAAGTCTGCATGCGTCGGGGTGACTGGGTCGCGGAATCGCACCAGGATGGAACGTTTGCGGCCCTTTACCTCGACGGCTAGGTCGCCGTAGTCAGCCTTAAGTTCGACGCGAATGGCTTCGGCTGCCCGCTCTTGAAGAGGAGTCGGGCCATTTTTGCCAGGGCCATAGATGTGATCGGGGTCGGGGACTACGGCGCCTAGATCTACGTCGGTGAGCGGGGTGAGAGCGTCGCCGTGAGCGATGCTCCCGTTGACATAGGAGCGAGAACCCGGGAACTCCTGGCGGAGCGCTTTCCTGATGGCGTCGCGCCTCTTGCGGGCCTCTTGGAGCTCACCCTCAGTGACCTGAATTTTCTGTCGCGCCGCGTTCAGAATCTTCTCGAGAGCGGCGCTCGATGTGGGTGCTTCCATGAGAGTCATGGGACCGTTCCTAACTGCCTGACTTAGGGCTGTTACGGACGATTCCATGTACCACCGACATTGACAACGTCAGGCACGCCGTGGCGTGTGTCAATCACGTGAACGATCCTCAAGTACCGGTTGAAGGTTGAGTGACGAGTCGCAAAGTCCTCTCGAAGGGCGGAGTCGACCATCGGCTGCAAATTTTACCCCCGTCGAGTCAAAGCTGACATAATCAACATTATCGGCTTACGACCCTGGCATGTGAAGAGGGTTTGTGACTAGAGGATCTCTGAGAATTGTGGCTGACCCTCTTACTGGGGAGTACAGACAGTTCTAAGGAAATCAGTAGCTTCCACTTATGAAGCTCGGGGCGCCTTCTAGGCCGCACATGTTCGGTAGAACGCATCAAAGAGGGTTTGTGCGGCTGGTTGCCGCAACTCTGGCTGGATTACTTGGTGCAACTACGGGACTCGTAGCGACCGAGGCGGCGGCGAACGCTGCTTCTGCCGAACAGATTTTTACCCCACAGTTGCTGTCAGCCGTTTCTCCCGGGTACGACGACGGAGACGTCCTCCACACCTTTTCCTCCGTGCCATACATCGTGGCTTTGGCCTATGAGCCCGAAGAACCCGCTGAGGGCCATCAGGTCTATGACTTCGATCTCGAGCTCGCGGACGACAGTGACTCCCCTGCCTTCCACACGGAGCGGGTCCCCGGGGCCGACTACGGAAACGGCATCTCCTACATCGAATGGGCTACCCCAGAGGGCCTGCTCGACGCACACGACTCTTTCACCTATCGCTTCCGCGCCATCGGCACAGCACGACCCGGGCAGAGCGACTGGGCTCCCTGGCGGACCGTCAGAATCGAACTCCCGCCGGGCACCCCCTCACCCGTTTCACCTGCAGATGACGCGTTCCTCCGTGCCGGCGAACCCTTGACTGTGTCAGTCCCTGGGTGGAAGCCCGGTGACGAGACGCAAGTCACTTTTGATGTTCAACGCGACGACGGATATCCGCGGACGGTTTTCTACGAACAGGTTGATGTCTCTGCGGACGGAACGGCCAGTGTGGTGCCCTCGGGGTTGACGCAAGAAGGCCGGTACCAATGGCGAGCGATCGCGAACCGAGCTGGCGCCGAGTCTGAATGGTCGAACTTTCAAGCCTTCCGGCACTCCAACCTCCCCTCTGCGCCGGCGAGCGTCTCCGCCTACCAAAACCCCGGAAAGGTCATCATCAACTGGCGACCCGACTTCTCGGGCAGCTACGACACTTCCGGATCCAAGGTGACAATGGAACCCGGCGGATACTCTGCCTTTGTTCCCGGCGGCTACAGCAACTTTGAAACCACTTTTGAGGGCGTGCCTGTCGGGCACTACACCATCTCGGTCGCCACCCAGAATGGCGCCGGCGAAGGTCCTGCCCGCACCGCCGAATACGACGTTGTACCCACCGTCTCAGGCGCCGTCGAGACCTTCGAGGTTGATGCCTCTGTCAAAGACCAAGCTACGTTCTCCTGGACCCCGCCTCTCGAAACCGGCGGCAGCCCCGTCGACCACTACGCATTCGACATTCGGTCTTGGGAAGACCAAGATTTCGACTTCCCGGACCTCGAGACAACGGACCTCACGACCACGGCCTCCGGTTTTAAGCCTGGTGTCTATTACTTCGGAGTCGTGTCTGCTGTAAACGGTGTCGGTGCTGGAAGTGAGCAGTCACAGGGTTTCTCTGTTTTCAGCACACCAGGTATCCCGTCGAATGTGCAGGTTCAGCCTGGTGACGGTTTTGCCTATCTGGCCTGGAACGCGCCAGACATGAATGGAAGCTGGATCAGCGAATACGAAGTCACCACTTACCCAGGCGGAAACAAGCAAATCGTCGAGTCCGGGTACGACTCCGTCGGCACGAAGATAGACGGCCTTGAAAACGGGGTCGAGTACACATTCGAGATTGTCGCCATCAACCAAGCAGGGCCCGGGTCCCCTGCCACTTCAACCCCGGTCACTCCAGAGACAGCCGAGCTCGACACCGACCTTGATGGTGTTCCCGATGTTGTCGAAAAAAAGGTTGGCTCCAACCCGGAGCTTGCCGACACTGACGGTGATGGTCTCAACGACAAGATTGAAATCACTCAGATTCCCAGCGACGTCAGCTGGGCTGTGGACGACCGCGATGGCGACGGCGTTCTCGACCCCGACGAGGACTCCGACCAAGACGGACTTAGCAACGCCGAAGAAGCAGCCACCGGAACCGACCCTGGCCTGGCTGACGCGGACGCCGACACCCTTGTCGACTCGATTGAAAGAGAGCGCGGCACCGACCCCCTTTTGGGCGATACGGACTCCGACGGCCTTCAAGATGGCTTTGAACTTGGAGCCGGTCTCAACCCATTGGCCGTCGACACGGATTCCGACGGATCGCCTGACACTGAGGCAGTTGTTACCGCCGAGCTCACTCCCCCCTCGAGTGCTGCGCCCCGTGAGGCGCTCGTACCCGTCATCCCGGGGGGCCCGCCGATTCCGGAAGCATCACGTCAGATCACCCAAGTTCCTGAGACGAAGGCGATTGTCTCGGGCCCGGCCAGCTCCTTGGTTGGTTTGTCGATGGTGCAGCCGACGACTACGACGATTCCGGGTGGTCTTACCAACCCCGTGTCGGTCCACACGAGCCCGACAAGCCCCGATACCAGCCTTCAGAGAACGGCAGCGGTCCTTCCCGCGGCGCGCGTGGACTCGATTCAATTTGCACTTACCGGTTCTCCTACGTCCTTAGACCCAGCTAACTTCCAAGCCGCTAAATGGGTCGACCAAACCGCGACGTGGGACTTCGTAGACAACACGGCAACCTTCTCTATTGAGAACTCCACCATCTCCATACTTTCTCCCGACACGGGCGAGACTTACGCCGTCGTCGACCTAGGAGCTTGGGCCTCTCAAGCAGCTCAATGCGATTTGGCGGCCGCCGGGAAAGCCCCTCTCGACGTCCAATTCATCATGGACGACACCCAAAGCATGTACGTGGCCGACCCCACAAAAGCACGGTTCGCTGCAGCGAACCAGGTCTTGGGATCCCTTCGCGGCGGCGACAACGTCTTCCTCCAAAGCCCCCACGCAGTCGTTCTGGAACACGGCTATGGCTACTCCTTCCAACTCATGGCTGGTGCACCCCAAAGACCGGATGATTTCCCGCGCAGCAAGGGCGGCGCCATGGACCTCAGCAACGCGTTCTACTCCCTTCAAGAGATCGAGAATGGCGACACAGCTGGCGCCTGGACAGGGCTTGGTTACGAGGCAAATCTTGACGACCTCGCTTTCGAATGGGTAAGTGGAGAGAGCATTCTCGGCGCCGGAGACCAGTGGTCAACCGCTGATACGAATCCGTATGTCGAAAACGGCCCAGAGTCGTCCTGCCGCCAGCACGTAGTCCTGCTGGTCACAGACGGACTTATGAAGCCCGACCTCAACCCCGGCTCGCCCGATGACTCTGGCAACTACTCCGGCTACCCCACGGGATATGTCCCCTTCATCAAGCGAACCGACCCTGTTCACATCCTTGACGTTGGAGACGGCGAAGCCGACAGCATCTGGCTCCGTGACCTCGCTACTTCAACCGGTGGAACCTACTCACATGTCCCCACCGCCCCGCCGGTAACAAACTGGGCCAACGCCTCGACGACGATCGACACCGACAACGGTGACACCACCACGGACACCGATGGCGACGGCATCCCTGACTACGTCGAGCTCCGCGGCGTCAACGACGCCATGCAAAAGCCACGCGCCGGCATGCCAGAACGCTTCTACAGTGATCCCGCTAAGGCCGACACCGATGGGGACGGACTTAGTGATGGTGACGAGATTGGTTCGGCGCTCACGGAGGCTCAACTAGGTCGCTCGTGGCAGTCCGACAAGCCCAGTAGAAGCTATTTCGTCATCTCTGACCCCGGGGCCGCCGACGGTGACCACGACGGTCTCAGCGACGCCGAAGAAATTGAACTCGCACAAAACGCGCTCGATGCGGACCAAGACGGTGACGGCCTGAACGACGGCCTCGAAGCCGAACTAGGCACGTACACGACCTACCCAGATTCAGACTTCGACGGCTTCAGCGACGACTACGAATACACCCACCAAGGCAATGGATACGACGCCCTCGAACGAGATGAACGCGTCAGCAAATGGCAGTGGGCCAACGACGCAGCCATCGGGATGTTCTGCGGAGACTTCGAAGTCTGCAAGCGCAACACCATCCCCTGGCTCGTCGGCAGTATCTTCAGCGGACTCCTTATCTATGGCGACGTGCGGGACATCTTCGCCAACGCCTACGAAGGAGACTGGATCTCGGCCCAATGGTGTGCAGTTGCCCTCATACCCGCAGGTGGAGACGCTGCCCAGGCCGTTAAGCGGGTCAACAGGTTCATTTCCGAGGCAGCCAGCGCAGAGAAGACAGTCACTCAGGCCTACAAACTGCTCGAGCGGTACACCTCCTCCCCCGCGAGATTCGTCCAGGAAGCCCAAAAGCTCGAGGGTGAACTCGTTTCCAAGTTGAAGTCAGCCGACATGAGCGACGAGGCAATCGTCAAACTCATGACCAAGAACTCCCCGACCACACTTCGAAATATCCTCACGGATTCGGCGGTACGAGTCGTCAAGGGTGGACCTGATCCGGGTTATCTAGCGGGCGGCCGGGCCGGAGAAGTGTTCTTGCTTACCGAGCTAGGAATCCCCGACTACAAGCAGTCAAAAATCGTGACGCAGGCGATCGGCAACTTCCCCATCGGCTACCGATTCCACGATGCAGCAGTAGGCGACGGAATCAACCGCATTCTCTACGAGTCCAAGGTTGGGTACGTTTCGGGTTGGTTCGCTTCTAGGCAAATCGCGCGGGACAGCACTCTTGTCAAGAGGGTTGGCGGAATTGAATGGCACTTCTACGCAAGTGCCCGAACGGGCAAGATTGGGATGTCCCAACCCACGCTGGACATGCTGAAGGAGGCAGGGATCGAGGTCTTCATCCACCTCCCCCGATGACCCATGAACAACAGAGATATCTCCCCTGCTCAAGCCCATGAGTGGTTGCAGTACAACCGTGCTGCCGGCCCCCAACGGCTACATTCACTCGCTCGATGGGTAGCAAACACCGACGGACCGTTGGATCAGCTCGACTCGACACTCGAGTCGCTGGACACCCTGTGGGCTTGGTTTCTCGACTTCATGGTGGAAGGACTTGCAAGACAGATCTCCCCCGACGCGAGGAGCGATCGGGACACCGCGTTTGACGTCACACCGACAAATGGGCCGGCAGACCTCGCCGCAGAGGCTCTCGCCGAATACACCCTGCAAGTTATTCGGCAGACTCACCCAGACGCGGAATGGAGCCTCCATCCGCACCAGGCCTCCTCTGGCCCAATGCTCTTCGAGAACGAGGTCGGCGTAACGACCCGCGGTGAGTGGCATTTTCTCCACGCCTTGACTGGAAACCTTGTCCTTCGTGCGCTGCGAGGTGTACCGCAAGCTCTCACGGCTACCAGGCTGCGGGACATCGTCGTAGAAGATTTGCCAGGCATGATCAGTGAACAACGAAAAGCTCCCCGATTCATGCTTCGCGATGCTCTGAACTTCACCGGACCCACCCTCGAACCCCCGCACTTCTCGTCAAGTGATTCCGACCGTCCCAGCGCTGCAACCGCTCCGCCCACAACCGAGCAGATTGACGCTCTTGCCCTCATTCACGTCTCAGGTCATTGGGAGGACGAGAGGGCTTTGCCCCCCTTGGACGAGGCTGACTTCACCACTCTTTTCGCTGAATTTGACCTCATCGACCCACCCCGGCACCTGCTGGGGAACCTGAAGAGAGGCGACATGCAACTCACGGGAGTTGCTGGATCGTTGATGATTGAGACCCTGGCGGCAGGAGGTCGCCTGCGGTCCGTAGCTTTCGAGCTGACAAATGCAGACGCCGTGACCTACGAGATGCTGCTTCGTCGCCTTCGTGCCTTCACGACGGGACGACAGTTGCAAATAGTTCGGGCCGACGATGGCTCAGCAATTTCGCCGTAGCTAATAACTTCTTGCGTGACCTAGATTGCACCGTCTCCGTGAGGAGGAGTGCCTTGACCGGCCATGGTAGGTGCTTTCTTGACGTCGCGCACCGCGATGCCGAGCTGTGGTGCAACCTCGCTGCGGGTGATGCGCGAAGCGAGCGTCCTCTGCATGACGTGCCTGAGCAAGAGCGAGAAAAGCCCCACAACTATCTGGTAGATGGGTGGCTGGTCGCGCCTGTCCGGCAGCTTGTCTTCCGACATGCACCAGGCGTGACACCGCGGCGCATGCACGGCAATCGAGGGTTCCGATAGGGGATGGCCTAACGACCACACCCTGAGATGCTTGTTCCATGACGACGCATTGGGTGGTGTTTTGGTTCATGATGCTGCCGGCACTTTTCCTCGGTGGTGCCTTCGTCCTGGTCGGAGCATTCAAGGGTGTCCGAGATGGCCGAGCGGGCGACCCCTTTCTCTTCACGCCTCCCTATAGAAAGTGGGGCCTGGCCGGCATGTCACTCATGGTTCTTGATGGCGCAGCGCTCGTTGTTTGGCTATTGACGCTGCCGGGCTAACTGGTCGGCGGTTCGCGGGCGTCCGATAGAGGATCTTGGGTTCAGGTGGTCGTTGCAACACCACCGTGAATCGGAGTGCTGCAGATGGGATCGAGGCTGGAACAACGTGCCCGGGAGGCTTGGTTCTGGGAGCTACTCGGACAGGGCTTGAGCAGGCCGGCTGCTTGCGATGCTGTCGGCGTGCATCCGCGTCAGGGCTACCGATGGTTCAAAGCCGCTCAAGGGAAGAATCCGTTCGAGCGCGCCGCCCGGTCGGGCCGGTACTTGAGCGAGGAGGAACGGCGCAAGATCGCTGACCTCCACCTCGGCGGCGCAGGCGTCCGCCGGATCGCGGCCGAGCTCGGTCGGGCGCCCTCGACGATCAGTAGGGAGCTCACCCGGAACAGCTCACGCGGCGGCGCTTACCGCCCCTACGCCGCCCAGAAGCGATCCCGGGAACGGGCGCGGCGCCCGAAGCCCCGGAAGCTGGACCGGGTCAAGCTTGCCCTGCAGGTCGAGCTTCGGCTGGTGCGGAACTGGTCCCCGGAGCAGATCCGTGATGACCTGGTCAGGTCCTTCCCTGACCGGCCGGAGATGCACGTGTCCCACGAGACGATCTACCAAACCCTGTTCGTCCAGGGGCGCGGGCACCTGCGCGCTGACCTGCATAAACACCTCCGCACCGGCAGGGCGATCCGCCGACACCGGGGCGAGGCCAGGCGGGCGTCGTGGTCGAAGATCCGCGACATGGTCCTGATCAGCGAACGCCCTGCCGAGGTGGAAGACCGCGCCGTTCCCGGGCACTGGGAAGGAGACCTCATCGTCGGCACGAACGCCCGGAGCGCCATCGGAACGTTGGTTGAGCGGACCACCCGTTACGTGATGCTGCTGCACCTGC
This sequence comes from Frigoribacterium sp. CFBP 13605, assembly GCF_014839405.1. Taxonomy (NCBI): domain Bacteria; kingdom Bacillati; phylum Actinomycetota; class Actinomycetes; order Micrococcales; family Microbacteriaceae; genus Frigoribacterium; species Frigoribacterium sp. CFBP 13605. Next base: position 28,654 of record NZ_JACYNS010000021.1, read on the forward strand.
CCGACGGGCACAGCGCCGACGCCGTCCGCGACGCCATGATCCCCACGATCAAGACCCTGCCCGAACACCTGCGCCGGTCGTTGACCTGGGACCAGGGCACGGAGCTTGCTCGGCACAAAGACATCACCCTCGCCACTGACCTCGCTATCTACTTCTGCGACCCCCACAAGCCCTGGCAGCGCGGCTCGAACGAGAACACCAATGGGCTTCTCCGGCAGTACTTCCCGAAGTCCACCGACCTCACTGTTCACAGCCCGGAACGACTCCTCGAAGTCGCCACAGAACTCAACGGCAGACCCCGCAAAACCCTCGGCTTCCGGACACCGGCAGAAGCGTTCCAGGAGCTACTCTCGGACCCGAAACAACCACCCGTTGCAATGACCCCCTGAAACCGCCGATCGCTCAGCGGCCTCTTGGCTTTCGGGAAGTCCCGTCGACGCTGTCGCCCTCGTTTCTAAGTGCTTCGCCTTCGGCTACGTCTTCCGTGATGGTGATGCCCGGATTCCAGCCGTGGCGCGTCCACCAGGTGCGCAGCGCGATACCGATCGAGAGACCAAGAGGTAGTGCTGCAAGGGTGAGAGCTGCGCCATCCACAAGAACCAGCAGGAGTATGCCAACCGCAAAACCGACGGCGCAGAAAAGGTAGATCCGTTGGCTGCTTCGGGATGACATAAAGGCACCATAGGCTGAAGGTTGGGTCTCTATGCGTCCCGCCCGATAGGGGATCGTTCACCGAGATCAGTTTCGGACTGACCTATCGAGACAGCCGGCGCCCCGTAGCTGCGGGGGAGTGGCTAGCGTCCGCCGGTGGTCGGTGATCGATCGGCTATCGGACGCCAGCACAGCTCGGTAGCCTCCCCCCATGGCAACTCGGACAACGTGGATATCAAAAGGTGACCGGTGGGTTTTCGAAGAAGGCGAGTACGCCAAATTCACTCCCAAGGACGGCGGGCCGGAACAACGGGCTGACTTCCGCGTGATCGCGATCCATGGCCCGACCCTTGTCGAAACCGATTTGAAGGACCTGTCCCGCTACGACTGGGAGGGGCCGATCTTGTCCTTTGCCGGAACGGCGGAGGAGTTTGTGGAGGAATGAGCGCCTACTTGGTGCTCGCCCGAGAATCCCGTATCGGACGACTTTTGGACAGAGCTCTCCTGCTCGAATGAGGTCCTGCGCTTTAAATCGGCGCTCTACTTGGGGTGGCGGGAACCGCGCACGCGCGCGAGTCTCTTCGTCCACTTCTTGCCCCGGTTGACGTGGAGGGCGTCTATGACGTCCGCCCAGCAGTCGGAGAGAAGCGTCGTCGTGTGCTCATTCGTGAGCAAGAGCACGACGATGACGACCCAGGTGGGAGCGCCGGAGGCGAGCGCGATGGCCGCGGCAGTTGCGTTGGTCATGGTTCCTCCTTCGGGAGCGACCTATCGGTCGCGCCCTCGCTGGATGCGAGGGGGTCTAGGGGGCCAGGCGGCGCGCCCGGTGCTGGATGAATCAGTCACCAAGGTGAGGGGGCCGGCGGCAGTTGGCGTGCTCACATTCGGGCACAAAAAAAGCCGGCCCCTGTCGGGTCCGGCGTGATGAAGGGCTGCGGGTCTAGGTCGGCAGCGTCGAGTTAACGAACAAACCGGCCTGTAAGGCCGGTGCGCATGGCTACGCCATGTGTGACAAGGATACGTGATTTCGTGGCGGCGGTTTACCCGTAGGGCCGGAAATGAAGAAAGCCAGCTCGAAGCTGGCTTTAGGCGCAGGTACTGCGCACGCCTCAAGATACCGTCGCGGGGACCAGGCCTACAAGAGCGGCTTTCTCGGACCTCAGCGGCACGCGGGCGTGACGGTGGTTCGACTTACGCTCCGGCCGTGGGAGTTAGAGGGTCAGGTGAGACGGCGGCGAAGATTCTGCGCCGGCCGATCCCGACACACCCGCTTGCAGTGCCTCCGATCCCGGAAACGTTCGGTGTCTGGCAGGTCCGCCGGGACCGTGCCGCACCCCTCGGCTACGTGCTCTCCCGCCACGAGCTGGGTGGCATCGTCTACCACTGATACGCCCACGGCCGAGACGATGCCGGCGGCCGGCCCTGGCTGCGCCGAGAGGACAGCCTGAACAGCGCCGTCGTGTGGTTGATCCAGCACGAGGCCGAACTGTCAGCCCTCACGAGCCGTTTGCACCCTGAGCCGGACGAGTGGCCGTCGTGACCGCGGGTAGCGCCCGGTCATGAGCTGGTTCGTCAGGCACCGCCCCAAGGGCGACACGAGCGCCGAGGCCGTGGCCGTCGAGGTCAACTCCCCAACGCCGGCCGACGCGATCGACAATGTGTGCGCCACGCTCCCTGAGGATCGCATCGTGACCTCGGTCGCTCCCTACTGAGCCCGGGAGAGCCGTCAGGGGCCGCGCGTAGCTTGGCCCCGGTCAGCTTCCCCCCAAGCTGGCCGAGAGCTGCCGGGCGGTCCCTCACCTGCTAGGCAGTAGCAGCCCCCGCATTCCGGCTCTCCCAGTCGGGCGGGGGCTTCTTCGTGCACTCCGACCGTTCTCGAGTCCTGTGCCGGCCGACGAGCGCTCGTGTCAGATGACGGCGTAGGCGATGGTCGCGGCCGCGACGATGCCGGCCGTGCAGAGCGTCATGATTGCGCGCCGAGACGCGGGGCGGTTGGCGCGAATGTCTTTCACCATGAGCACCATCGCGACCACGGCGATGACCACCATGACGCCGACGCCTAGGAGAATCACGACTCGCATCATCACGGGTCGACAGTAGCGAACGGCCCGCTTTGCGGTCCGAGGGAGTCGTTGCGCTCCCAGGGAGCCGCTGCGCGGCGCTCAATGCCCTTCGGGCACGTCTTTTTGCCGTGAAGCCTTCGGCGGCTCGGTCGCTGCGCTCCCTCGTGGCCACCTCCGGGACTCCGTTCAAGTGGCTACGCCACCGGCCCCTCCGAGATTTTCGGCACGCGGTCGCAAGCTCCCTTATTTTGCGCCCACTTTCTCTCCCCTGCCGCCCTCCGGGTTGCACTGCGACCTGCGGGTAGCCTCTGCTCATGACTGCGATCTCGGCCGGCATCGCCGTCGTCTTCCTGCTGCTCTTCGCCGCGTCGCGTCGGCGGGACGCCCGGCGGTTCCGCAACGGGGTGTTCCTCTTGATGGCCGGGGGCTTCGGGGTCGTCGCCGCCGCGAACGTCCTCGTCGCGGCGTTCCCGCCGCTCGTCTTCGTGTTCCTCGTCGCCGTGGCGCTCGTGCCCCTGCTCGTCCTCGCGCTCGCCGTCTTCGCGATCGCGAACGGCGTCACCATGCTCCGGTCCGAAGGGCGCAGCCTCGGCAACCTGCTGTCGTTGCTGGTCGGCATCGCGCTGATCGGCGTGCCGTTGCTCGTCGTCGTGATCGTCGAGGCCGGTCGCCGGTCGGACGTCGCGGCCCTCCAGGACGCAGCCGTGGGGCTCGGCATCGTCGTGGTCTTCGTCACCGGCTACGCCGCGCTCACGTTCGCCGCGTTCACCCTGTGGTCGCTCGTCTACGCCCGACCCCGGGTGCGCGAGCAGCCCGACGCCCTGATCGTGCTCGGCTCCGGACTGATCCGCGGCGAGGTGCCGCCGCTGCTGCGCAGCCGACTCGACCGGGCGCTGGCGATCTACCGCGCGACCCCCGAGGGCGTGAGGCGGCCGGTGCTCGTGCCGTCGGGCGGTCAGGGGGCCGACGAACCGCGTCCCGAGGGCGAGGCCATGGCCGAGTACCTGATCGCCCAGGGGGCCGACCCGGCCGACGTGCTGCCCGAGACGGAGTCGCGCTCGACCCGCGAGAACCTCGTGCTGTCGGGGAAGGTGCTCGCCGACGCCGGTCGGACCGGGTCGACCCTCGTCGTGACGAACAACTACCACGTGCTGCGCGCCGCCCTGCTTGCGCGGGACGCCGGCAGCAGCGCCGACGTGGTCGGGGCGCCCACCGCCGCGTACTACGTGCCGAGCGCCTTCCTGCGCGAGTGGGTCGCCGTGATGGTCGAGCACAAGCTGCTCAACGTGCTGCTGATCGCACCGTTCGTCGTGCTGCTCGCGTCCCTGCTGGTCTACGCGCGCCTCTGACCCGCCGGCGCCGCGCCTCCCGGTCAGGACGGTCGCGTCGCCGTGCCCTCGTCGACGGCGAGCTCGGCCGCGGTCTCGTCGCGCGCCCGGACGGCGGCCGCGTCGCCGTCGTGCTGCAGGCGGTAGTGGAACCGGCCCGCCCCGAGCACGGGCAGCGCTCCGGTCACGGGCTCGGGCTCGCCCCCACGGACGCGGCGCACCCGCAGGTGTTGCCCGCGGACGAGCCAGACGATCGCGACGCCGGCCGCCACGAAGCCCGACGCCGCCGCGACGCCGATGGCCCACCGCGGTCCGGCGACGTTCGCGACCCAGCCGACCATCGGTGCGCCGAGGGGCGTGCCGCCGGTGAAGACGGCCATGTAGAGCGCCATGACGCGCCCGCGCATGCGGGGTGCCGTGGTCAGCTGCACGGTGGCGTTCGCCGTCGTCATCAGGGTGATCGAGGCGAGTCCGACGGTGACGAGCACGGCCGCGAAGCTCCAGTAGGTCGGCATGACGGCGGCGACGAGGCAGGTCACGCCGAAGGCCAGGGCCGCCGTGACGAGCACGCGCCAGCGGGGCTTCTCACGTCGGGCCGAGAGCAGGGCGCCGACCAGCGACCCCACCGCGATCGCCGACGACAGCAGGCCGAACCCGCTCGCGTCGACGCCGAACTCGACGCTGGCCATGGTCGAGGTGAAGATGGCGAAGTTCAGGCCGAAGGTGCCGATGACGAAGACCATGACGAAGACGACGACGAGGTCGGGCCTCTCGCGCACGTACCGGAATCCCTCGCGGATCTGGCCCCTGGCCCGCGACACGGCCGGCTTCAGTTCGAGCTGGGCGACCCGGATGAACCGCAACGACAGCAGCACGGCCGCGAACGAGCCGGCGTTGATCAGGAACACCCACCCCGTGCCGATCGTCGCGATCAGCACGCCGGCGACCGCGGGGCCGACCAGGCGTGCGCCGTTGAACGACGCCGAGTTCAGGCTGACGGCGTTCGTCAGGTGGCCGGGGGGCACGAGTTCGGACACGAAGCTCTGCCGCACCGGGGCGTCGATCGCGGCCGCGACGCCGAGCAGGAGGGCGAAGAGGTAGACCATCCAGAGCTGCACGCTGTCGGTGAGGACGAGCACGCCCAGGCCGAGCCCGAGCAGGCCCATGCTCAGCTGCGTGACCATCAGCAGTCGCCGCCGGTCGAACCGGTCGGCGATCAGCCCCGTGATCGGCACCATCAGGATCGGCGGGGCGAACTGCAGCGCCATGGTGATGCCGAGGGCCGTGGCGTCGTTGTCGGTCAGGTCGGTGAGCACGAGCCAGTCCTGTGCCGTGCGCTGCATCCAGGTGCCGATGTTGGACACGAGCGCCCCCGCGAACCAGAGGCGGTAGTTGAACAGCGACAGGCTGCGGAACATGGCGCTCACGAGCGGGTCAGCTTCCGCAGGATCTCGGTGGCGTCGGCCAGGGTGCGGCGCTCGTCCGCGGTGAGGGCCGAGAGGCGGGGCACGAGCCACTCGTCCCGACGTCGACGCGTCTCGAAGACGAAGGCGGCGCCGGCCTCGGTCGTCTCGAGCAGCACGCGGCGCTTGTCGTCGTCGTCGACCGTGCGACGCAGCAGCCCGGCGTCGACGAGCTTGCCGACGGTCCGGTTCATCGACGGGGGAGTGACGCCCTCGTGGGCGGTCAGCGCCCCGATCGTCAGCGGTTGGTTCTGCACGACGTAGCCGAGGGCGGCCATCTGGGCGTCGGTGACGTCGGCGTCGGCCTTCTGCTGGCGCAGGCGTCGGGCGAGTCGCAGCACGGCGCCGCGCACGTCGGTCGCGAGGTGGGCGTGCGGCACGGCCCGGGTGGCGGAGGGGGCGGGAGGCGCGGAGTCGGTCATCGCCGGGCCACGATACTCGTTTAGTTCGGCTAAGTAAACGTCTGGTCGCGGTCCGGGTGCGAAGCGACCCCCCGGGGCGCCCCGCGCCTAGGCTCGTGCCGATGAGAGACGACGACGTCCCGGCCGAGCCGAGCCGCCCCTCCTGGTTGTCCGCGAGGGGAGCCGTGCTGACGGTGGCGATCGTCGTGGGCATCTCGCCCTTCGCGACCGACATGTACATCCCCGCGCTGCCGGCCATCGCGCGCGACCTCGGGGCGTCGACGGCCGAGGTGCAGCTCAGCCTGACGGCCTTCCTCGTCGCGTTCGCGGTCGGGCAGATCGTGATCGGGCCGGTCAGCGACGGTCGGGGCAGGAGGCGCATCCTGCTGGGCGGGACCGTCCTGTTCGCCCTCGCCTCCCTCGCCTGCGCCGTGGCTCCCGACGCGGCCACCCTCGTCGTTGCGCGCGTCGCGCAGGGCCTCGGCGGCGCGGCGGGCTCGGTGGCCGCCC
>NZ_JACYNS010000022.1:0-32059 GCF_014839405.1 Frigoribacterium sp. CFBP 13605
GGCCGCTGCGGCGGTCGGAGCCGCGCGCGGTCGGCCGGGGGTCGTGCGGTGCGTCGCGTGGGCCACCGAGGGACGAGCCGCCGAGGGAGGGGCCGCCGGTCGACGGGTCGGTCACGGGGTCTCCTCGCTCCAGCGGTGGGTGCGGTCGGCGTGGGCGGCGGCGACGGCCTCGCGACCGGCGGTCGTGAAGAAGCCGAGGGCGTCGTCCTGGTCGAGCGCGCCGATCTCGGCGACGATCGGCCCCTGGACCGTATGCAGGTGCACGGTCGCGAGGCGGAGCCGGCGGCGCAACGGACCCTGCACCAGGCCGACGCTCTGCACCCGGGGCAGCGGCACGATGACGAGCTGGCGCCAGATCGCGCCCTTGCGCAGCAACAGCGCACCCGGCGCCGAGCGGAACCCGTTGCGCCGCCACGAGAACCAGCGCAGCACGGCGGCCCGGCGCGGAGACACGGTGAAACCGCCGTCGGTGCCGCTCGACCTGAGCCCGCCCTCGACGAGCGTCAGGGTGTGCTCGGTCGTCGCCTCGACGGCGTCGCGGACGGCAGGAGGCGCGGCCACGCCGGTCGCGGACGTCTCGTCGTCGATCGCCTCACCCCCGAGGGCAGGAGGCGCGGCCTCGCCGGTCGAGGAGCCGTCGGCCACCGGGACCGCCGCGGAGGCGACCGCCTCGGGGGCGTCGGCCGGTGCGGGCGACCCGGCCCGCGCCTCCTCGGCGGCGACGCCGACCGCGGCCACGCCGACCAGCTCGGGCAGGACGAGTTCGAGGACGCGGCGGACGTCGTCCTCGTCGCCGACCGGCAGGATCGTCGTGTTCTCCTGCCCCGCGGCACCCTTGGTGCTCGAACGCGAGGCGCGGTTGATCTTGACGTCCCACCAGCCGAACGGGCGCCAGAGCAGCGGTTGACTGACCTTGATCGAGTGGATGCGGCCGGGCGGCAGCGTCTCGTTCGAGGTCGAGAAGAGGCCGTAGCCGATGCGGACCCCGTCGCGCGTGCCGGCGATCGTGTAGCGCAGCGACTTCGTGATGCGGTTGACGTAGAACCCGCCCGAGCCGAGCACGGCCGGCAGCAGCACGAAGAGCAGGAACCACTCGCCCGTCGTGACCACGCTGATCACGATCGCCACGACGGCCGCCAGGAGGAACAGCGTGTAACCGCTCAGGACGGTCGAACCGATGAGGCGACCGGGCGAGAGGGCCACGACCGACCGGGGCGGTGCCTCGTCGGGGTCGAGCTCGGGTGCGAGAAACTCGTGGGCGCGCTGCTCGACCAGACCGCCGAAGCCCTGCCGGTGCGGGGCGGGGGCGCCGGGCCGACCGGGGGTCGAGGTCCCGGCGACGGCGGCCGGGTCGGTCGCATCGCCCGTGCCCGCGCCTCGCGCATCGACCCTCGCACCGGGCGCGCTCGGAGCCGGGGCGTGCGTCTGCTGCGCCCCGCCCGCGCGCCGCAGGATCTCGCGGCGCAGGTCGTCCGCCGACGCCGACCGCAGGTAGGCGAGGGTGACGTTGGCGTCCTGCCCGGCCTGGGTGACCTCGAGCTTGGCGGCGCCGAAGACGCGGGCCAGCAGGGGACGCTGGATGTTGATGCCCTGGATGCGGTCGAGCCGCGCCCGCCGGTTCGTTCGGAACACGATGCCGCTGCGCACCTCGACGACGTCCTCGCCCACCCGGAAGGTGTGCATGCGCCACGACAACCAGAACCCGCCCACGAACAGGGCGATCACGACGACCACGGCGAGCAGCAGCAGGCCCAGCCAGCCCTTGTCGACGACGTACCCGAACGGGTCGCCCTCGTCACCCCGCCGACCGCCGGGCACGAACAGTTCGACCACGTACTCGCGCGCGTTGTTGAACAGGATGACGAGCACCGCGGCCAGGGCGATGCCGCCCTTGAGCAGCGGGGTGGCCGGGTGCAGGCGGTGCCACTTGCCGTCGGTGAGCGCGGCGACGTCCGGAGGCGCGGGTCGGCCCCCGCCGCCGTCCGCCCCGGTGCGGGGGTCGCTCACAGGCCGGCCCGACGCGATTCGGCCAGCTCGACGAGGCGGTCGCGCAACCGCTCGGCCTCGTCGGCGGGGACGCCCGGGATCGTCACGGCCGACGCCGCGGCCGCGGTGACGAACTTCAGGTCGCTGAGGCCGAGTGCCCGGACGACCGGGCCCCGGTTGATGTCGATGAGCTGCATGCGCCCGTAGGGCACGGCCACGACGCGCAGGTACAGGATGCCCTTGCGCAGCAGCAGGTCGTCCTCGCGCAGCTGGTAGCCGATCGCCCGGACGCGACGGGGGGTCAGGGCGGCGACCACGACGGTGACGACCACCACGACGGCGGTGATCGCGTAGGTCCACCACTGACCGATCAGCCAGAGCGGGACGGTGGCACCGGCCACGATCAGGCCGGTGACGAGGTAGCCGATCAGTTCGGGCCAGACGTACTTGGGCGAGACGCGGTTCCACTCGGCGTCGGGGATGTCGAGTCGGTCCATGTCGGCGTCTCTTCCGGTCGGCAGCGGTCGGTCGGCGGTGGTGGGACCGCAGGCGGTCAGACCGCCTGTGTGCCCGAGCCCTGGCCGTGCTCGTCGTCGGCGGGCGGGACGGTGCACATGCGCTCGGCGACGATGCCGGCCACCAGCAGCCCCGCACCGCCGACGACGGCGACGATAGCGGGCACGAGCGAGCCTACAGCGACCCCCACGCCACGGGACAGGACGAACAGCAGGACTCCCCCGGCGAAGCCGCCGAACAGGGCACCGGCCAGGCTGCTCGCCTTGGCCAGCAGCAGCACGCGGGTCGCGTAATAGGGGTCGACGCGTTCCTTGCTCGACCCGGTCGCGACCCGGTGCACGGGCACGGCCATCGAGACGACGACGCCGCCGATGCCGAGCAGCACGAGGCCGAGCGCGAAGGGCAGCACGATCGAGGGCTGACGCATGGCGACCACCACCGAGTCGAGGACGAAGCCGGCGGCCACGGCCACGATGATCAGGCCGACCAGGGTGGAGGGGCGGGTGTGCTTCACGGGGCTCCTGGGCTGGGGTCGGTGGTCGGGTCGTGCGCGGACCCGTGGTCGGACGCGGGGTCGAGCAGCGGAGGCTCGGACGCGGGGTCGAGCAGCGGGGGCTCGGACGCGGGGTCGAACAGCGAGGTCGCTCCCGGCACGGGACGGGTGCGCTCGGTGAGCCGGGACGCCAGGTCGGCGACCCGCCCGGCTCCGGCGAGCCGCGCCTCCGGGTCCAGCTCGAGCCAGGGCTCGAGCACGAACGCGCGCTCGGCGGCGCGGGGGTGCGGCACCTGCAGGCGCTCGGTGTCGATGCGCTCGTCGTCGAGGGCGACGACGTCGAGGTCGAGGGTCCGGTCGCCCCAGCGCACCTCACGGGTGCGCCCGTGCGTGGCCTCGATCGCCTGCAGCGCGTCGAGCAGGGCGTCGTCGTCGAGCGTGACGTCGGCGAGCAGCACGGCGTTGAGGTAGGTCGGCTTGCCCGGATCGAGGCCGTCGAGCGTGACGGCGGTCGACGACACGGGCGCGGAGGCCGCGACGACCGTGATGCCGGGGGTCGCGTCGACGGCCCGGACGGCCTCGCGCAGCAGGGTGTCACGGTCGCCGAGGTTCGAGCCGAGGGCGATCACCGCACGCCGGACGCGCGGCGCGGCCGTGCTCGGCGCGCCCGTGCTCGGACCGGCTGTGCTCGAGCCAGCCGTGCTCGGGCCGGCCGTGCTCGGACCGGCCGTGCTCGAGCCGGCCGTGCTCGGGCCGCTCACGCGCGCTCCCGGCTGATGGTGATCGACACGTCGCCGAAGGGCACGGTGATCGGGGCGCCCGGCTTGTGCACGGTCACCTCGGTCGAGACCGCCGCACGGTGCGCGAGCACGACGCCGGCGAGGCGCTCGGCGAGGGTCTCGATCAGGTCGACCGGGTCACGCTCGACGGCGGCCACGAGCTCTTCGGCCAGGACGCCGTAGTGGACGGTCTCGCCGAGGTCGTCCCCGGACGCCGCCGGGGTGGTGTCGAGGTGCACGACGACGTCGACGACGAACTCCTGCCCGTCGCGGCGCTCGTGGTCGAAGACGCCGTGGTGGCCGGTCGCCCGGACGCCGCTGAGGCGCAGCACGTCGAGGCCGGTCGCGCGGAGGACCGGCACGGGCCCGCCGACCGTCTCGTGCTCGGGAACCGACTCGGTCTCGTGCTTGGTGACCGACTCGGTCTCGTGCTCGGGGACCGGCTCGGGCTCGCGCGCGGGCAGGCCGTCGGGCCCGCTCTCGACGCCGGTCACGCGTGCCTCGCCGGTCGGCGGGGAGCCACCGCGGCCTCGGTCCAGGCCTGCAGCACGTCGAGGGCGACGCGGGTGCCGGCGACGTCGTGGACGCGCACGCCCCAGACGTCGGCCTGGGCCGCCAGCACGCTGATCACGGCGGTCGCGGGGTCGCGGTCGGTGGGCGGCGCCCCCTCGGGAAGGAGGTCGGCCAGGAACCGCTTGCGCGACGCGGCGACGAGCACGGGCAGGCCGAGCCGGCCGACCACGTCGAGGTGGGCGAGCAGCTGCCAGTTCTGGGTGGCGTCCTTGGAGAACCCCAGCCCGGGGTCGAGCACGATCGCGGACGGGTCGACGCCGCGGGCCACGAGGTCGTCGACCCGCGCGGCGAGCTCGTCGGCGACGGTGCCGACGACGTCACCGTCGTAGTCGCGTGACGCGGCGGCGGGTGCCTGGCCCGAGCCGTCGAGTCGACCTCGCCAGTGCATGACCACGAAGGTGCGGCCGCTCTCGGCGGCGACCCGGGCCATGTCGACGTCGGCGAGGCCCCCCGACACGTCGTTGACGATCTCGGCACCGGCCTCGAGCGCGGCGGCGGCGGTCGACGCGTTCATCGTGTCGATGCTGACGCGCACCCCCTCGGCCGCGAGTTCTCGCACGACCGGCAGCACCCGGCGCAGCTCGTCCGCGGGCTCGACCCGAGAGGCACCGGGCCGGGTCGATTCGCCGCCCACGTCGACGATGTCGGCCCCCTGCGCGACGAGGGCGCGGGCATGGGCCAGGGCGGCGTCCAGGTCGAGGTGACGACCGCCGTCGCTGAACGAGTCGGGCGTCACGTTGAGCACGCCCATCACCTGCGGGCCGGGCCGGCGAGCACCGGATCGGTCGCGCGACCGGCGGAGAACCGGTGCAGGAGGCGCGGCGTGCGACCCCGGGCCGGTCGCGACCCGGTCACGCACCGCGGGTGCCGCGTGCGAACCGGCGCGCTGCCGATCGGGTCGTGACCGCGCCTCGAGCACGGGGTCGGCGTCGTCGAACGACCGCTCGTGCAGCGGCCCCTCGAACCGACCGCCGGCCACCAGCCGACGTCCGGAGCGGACTGCGGGGGCCGGCGCCTCGGCGGGGAGGCTCGTCGCGGACGTGGTCGCCGGCGTGTGCGTGACGGGCGGCAACTGGGCCGGGGGACGGACGGCCGCGGTCTCGTTCTGTGCCAGGACGAGACGTCCCTGCGTGATCGGGCCCACGGCGAGTTCGTCGGCGGCTGCCCGGGCGGAGGCCGGGGGCGCGTCGACGACGACGTCGGCCGGGTAGCGCTCCCGACCGCGAGGTCGCTTCGACGGCACGGCGCCGACCTCGTGAGCCGCAGCGGGCGGACGTCCGTCGTCACCGGACGTGGCGGGGGTGCCGCGGGACGGGTCGGTCACGAAGCGGTACCTCCGTTCGGTGCTCGGGACGAGCCCTCAGGCTATCGACCGGCTGCGCCTGGGCGCAGCCGGTCGGGCCGATCGTGCGTCAGGCCGTGGCGATGCCGGGCGTCGTGCGGGGTGGGCGCGTGCGGGCCGGCTTGGTCGTCGGCTCGGAGTCGACGCCCCCGTCGACGGCTTCGGCGTCGACGGGCGACTTCGTCGGCATCGGGATCGCCGGGCGGTCGGACACCGGACGCTTGTCGCTCGAGAGCCACTGCGGGCGCTCGGGCAGCTTGCGGACGTCCTTGAAGATCTCCGCGAGCTCGTCGTGGTCGAGGGTCTCTTTCTCGAGCAACTCGCGGGCGAGGAAGTCGAGCACGTCGCGGTTGTCGTTGATGACCTCCCACGCCTCGTCGTGCGCCTGCTCGAGCAGCACGCGGACCTCGGCGTCGACCGTCTCGGCGATGTTCTCCGAGTAGTCGCGCGAGCTTCCGTCGCGGCCCATCATCATCTCGCCGGAGGCCTGGCCGAGCTTGACCGAGCCCACCTTGTTGCTCATGCCGTACTCGGTGACCATCTTGCGGGCGGTCGCTGTGGCCTTCTCGATGTCGTTCGAGGCACCGGTGGTCGGGTCGTGGAAGACCAGCTCTTCGGCGACACGGCCGCCCATGGCGTACGTGAGCTGGTCGAGCAGCTCGTTGCGGGTGACCGAGTACTTGTCCTCGAGGGGCAGGACCATCGTGTAGCCCAGGGCCCGACCGCGGGGCAGGATCGTGATCTTGGTCACGGGGTCGGTGTGGCGCATGGCCGCGGCGGCGAGGGCGTGGCCACCCTCGTGGTACGCGGTGATGAGCTTCTCGTGGTCGTTCATGATGCGGCTGCGGCGCTGCGGGCCGGCCATGACGCGGTCGACCGCCTCGTCGAGGGCACGGTTGTCGATCAGCTGCGCGTTGGAACGGGCGGTGAGCAGGGCGGCCTCGTTGAGGACGTTGGCCAGGTCGGCACCCGTGAACCCGGGGGTCTTGCGGGCCAGCACCTCGAGGTTGACCGAGGCGGCGAGGGGCTTGCCCTTGCCGTGCACCTCGAGGATCTGCCTGCGGCCGTCGAGACCCGGAGCGTCGACGCCGATCTGGCGGTCGAAGCGGCCGGGGCGCAGCAGGGCCGGGTCGAGCACGTCGGGGCGGTTGGTCGCCGCGATCAGGATGACGTTGGTCTTGACGTCGAAGCCGTCCATCTCGACCAGCAGCTGGTTGAGGGTCTGCTCGCGCTCGTCGTTGCCGCCGCCGATGCCGGCGCCGCGGTGACGACCGACGGCGTCGATCTCGTCGACGAAGATGATCGCCGGGCTGTTCTGCTTGGCCTGCTCGAAGAGGTCGCGGACGCGGCTGGCGCCGACGCCGACGAACATCTCGACGAAGTCGGACCCCGAGATCGAGAAGAAGGGGACGCCGGCCTCGCCGGCGACGGCGCGGGCGAGCAGGGTCTTGCCGGTGCCGGGAGGGCCGTAGAGCAGCACGCCCTTCGGGATGCGGGCGCCGACGGCCTGGAACTTGGCGGGCTCTTTCAGGAACTCTTTGATCTCTTCGAGCTCTTCGATGGCCTCGTCGGCCCCGGCGACGTCGGTGAACATCACCTGCGGGGTCTCTTTCGAGGCGAGCTTGGCCTTGGACTTGCCGAACTGCATGACCTTGCTGCCGCCGCCCTGCATGGACGAGAGCAAGAACCAGAAGATGACGCCGATGATCAAGAACGGCAGCAGGATGCTGAGCAGCGACATGAACCAGCTGGTCTGCGTGACGGTGTCGTCGAAGTTCTCGAGGTTCGCGTCGGTGACGGCGTCGACGACCTCGGAGCCACGCGGCGTCGCGTAGTAGAACTGCTCGGCCTTGTCGCCGTCCTTCAGGACGAGGTCGACGCGCTGCTCGTTGCTGAAGATCGTCGCCGACTTGACCTTGTCGGCCTGGATCGCCTCGAGGCCCTTCTGGGTCGAGATCTGCGTCGTGCCCGCCCCGCTGATGAGGCTCCACCCGATGCCGATGCCGATGACCGCGATCACGATGTAGATGATCGGACCGCGGAAGAGTTTCTTGAAGTCCATGTCAGTACGGGCGACGCCCGACACCTTTCTGCAGGAAGAACGTGAGCAAAAGGGTACATCGGGGCTGCTATGCCCTGGATGGGTGTTCGCCGAGGGCTTGATCGGCCCCGCCCGGGAGCGGACCGCTAGCTGTAGACGTGCGGGGCGAGCACCCCGACACCGCGGAGGTTGCGGTACTTCTCGTCGTAGTCGAGGCCGTAGCCGATGACGAAGTCGTTCGGGATCTCGAAGCCGACGTACTTGACGTCGACGGCGACCTTGGCGGCGGCCGGCTTGCGGAAGAGCGCGAAGATCTCGACCGACGCCGCGCCGCGCTTCTGCAGGTTCTCGAGCAGCCACGACAGCGTGAGGCCCGAGTCGATGATGTCCTCGACGATGATGACGTCGCGGCCGTGCAGGTCGCTGTCGAGGTCTTTGAGGATGCGCACGACGCCCGACGACTTGGTGCCGGAGCCGTACGACGAGACGGCCATCCAGTCCATCGCCGAGGCCAGCTTGAGCTCGCGCGAGAAGTCGGCCATGACCATGACCGCGCCCTTGAGGACGCCCACCAGAAGCGGCTCGCGACCGGCGTAGTCGGCCTCGACCTGCCGGGCGACCTCGGCGATCTTGGCGTGGATCTGCTCTTCGGTGTAGAGCACGCTGGTCAGGTCGGCCTCGATGTCGCTGAGTTCCATGGTGGTGTCGTGCTCCTGGGGTCGTGGGGTGCCGAGGGGGATCTCAGGAGGCGCCGGTCGCCGAGAAGTGCAGCGCGCCTCCGGTGCGTTCCACTGTAATGCCCGGCAGCGACACCGCCCCCTGCCCGTGCCAGTCGGTCACCAGCCGGGCGACCTCGAGGGTCTGGACGCGGCTCAGCGAGACGCCGAACTCGCTCTGCACCGCGAGCCGGATCAGTCGCTGACGCAGGGCCGCCGGGTTCGCGGCGAGCCCCCGGACGTCGAGCGAGATGCCCGCCTCGGCGTGGTCGGCCAGCTCCTCGGCCAGTTCGTCGGCGAAGTGGTCGAGGGCGGACGAGTCCTCGCGCAGCGCGTCCGCCGTCCGCGCGAGCGCCTCGGTGATGCCCGGGCCCAGCTCGCGCTCGAGCATCGGCAGGACGGTCCGCCGCAGTCGCACCCGCGTGAAGGTCGGGTCGTCGTTGTGCGGATCGGCCCAGGCCTCGAGGCCGGCGTCGGTGCAGGCCGCCGCCGTGGTCGAGCGACCGACGACCAACAGGGGGCGGGCGTACAGGCCCGAGCGCGCCTCCATGCCGCTCAGGCTCGTCGCACCGCTGCCCCGGGTGAGGCCGAGCAGCACCGTCTCGGCCTGGTCGTCGCGGGTGTGGCCGAGCAGCACGGTGCGGGCACCCTGCTCGGAGGCGACGGACGACAGCGCGTCGTAGCGGGCCGTGCGGGCCGCCGCCTCGGGACCGCCCTCGGTGCCCACCGAGACCCGGACGACGACGACGGGGTCGAGCCCGAGGCCGCGAGCCTGCTCGGCCGCGCGGGCCGCGACGGTGCGCGAGTCGCCCTGCAGGTCGTGGTCGACGACGACCGCCCCGGCGCGCAGCCCCGCACGCGGCGCCTCGAAGGCGAGCCCCGCGGCGAGCGCGAGGGAGTCCGGCCCGCCGCTGAGGGCCACGAGCACGAGGTCGCCCTCGTCGTGACCGGACAAGGAGGCGCGCACGGCTCGTCGGACGTCGGCCGTCGCGGGGGTCAGGCGGGGTCTGTCGGGCATCTTGTAACGTTAGCGACACCGCCGACCCGTCGGGTCGGACCCCCCTACGACGCATCGCAAGGAGCACACCCATGGCCGCGTACGACGCCGTGATCGAGATCCCCAAAGGCAGCCGCAACAAGTACGAGGTCGACCACGAGACCGGTCGCGTCTACCTCGACCGCGTCCTGTTCACCGGGTTCGTCTACCCGACCGACTACGGCTTCTTCGAGAACACGCTCGGCCTCGACGGCGACCCCGTCGACGTGCTCGTGCTGCTCGACTACCCGCTCTTCCCGGGCGTCGGGGTCAAGGTGCGCCCGGTCGGCGTCTTCAACATGACCGACGACGGCGGCAGCGACGCCAAGGTCATCGCCGTCCCCGCGAAGGACCCGCGCTGGGAGCACATCCAGGACGTCACCGACGTGCCCGAGTACCTCCGCAAGGAGATCGAGCACTTCTTCGAGCACTACAAGGACCTCGAGCCCGGCAAGTGGGTCAAGACCGAGGGCTGGGGCGACGCCGCCGAGGCCGAGGCCATCGTCGAGGCCGGCATCACGAAGCTGGCCGACGAGGGGCACTGACCTCTCCGCACCCCGGTACGACGAAGGGCCCGACACCACGTGGTGTCGGGCCCTTCGTCGTGCCGGGGTGCGGGGACGGCGCCTAGAGGCGGATGCCGCGGTCCGCCATGAACGGCTGGGGGTTCTGCGCGACGCCGCCGACGCGGGTCTCGAAGTGCAGGTGGCAGCCGGTCGAGTTGCCGGTCGAGCCGACGTGCCCGATCTGCTGGCCGGTGCCGACCGCCTGCCCGACGCTGACCATGATGCCGCCGTTCGGCTGGTGGCCGTACCCGGTCGTGACGCCGTTGCCGTGGTCGATCAGCACGAAGTTGCCGTAGCCGCCGTACCAGCCGGCGTAGCTGACGACGCCCGCGGTGGCGGCGTAGATGGGCGTGTTGCAGCCTGCGGCGAGGTCGGTGCCGGCGTGAAGGATGTACGCGTGCGTCACGGGGTTGACGCGCATGCCGAAGCCGCTCGAGATGTTGCCGCCGGCGGGGCGCGTCCAGCCCTGGGGCGAGACGACCCCGAGGGCCGTGCCGTTGGTCGCCGCCGCCGCCGCGGCGGCCGCTGCGGCCCGTGACTCCTCGACGCCCTTCTGGTACTCGGCCTCGGTGTGGTCGACGTTGGTCTTCAGGGTCTCGAGCTGGGCCTGGAGCCGCGCCTGGTTCTCCTGCTGTGCGGCGAGCGCGTCGCTCGCGGCCTGGGCGGCGTCGTTCGCGTCGGCGAGGGCCTGCTGTGCCTCGTGGGCCAGCACGGCGAGGGCGGCCTCGGCGACGGCGGCCTGGTCGCTGAGCCCCTGTGCGGTGTTGCGGTCCTGCGTGGCCTGCGCGTAGATGCCGTCGGCCTGCTCGGTGAGCTTGCTCATCGCACCGAGCTTGTAGAGCAGCTGCCCGGCCTCACCCGGGTCGGCGATCAGGGTGCCGCTGACGCCGTTCGTGCCACCCGAGCGACCGAGCTGCGCGGCGAGTTGACCCGCCCGCTCCTCGCTGGCCGCGGCCACCTGGTCGGCGGAGTCGGCCTGCGACTGCAGCTGCGCGGTCTTGTACTGGGCGTCGTCGTAGGCGGACTGGGCCTTCTGCAGCTCGTCACCGCGCTTCTCGGCCTCGGTGTTCGCGGCGTCGAGATCGGCCTGCATCTGGGTGAGGATGCCCTCGAGGTTGGTGATCTCGGCCTGCTTCGCGGTCTCGTCGCCGCGGGCCTTCTGGACGTCCTCCCACGACGGGTAGGACGCGGCCGTGGCCGACGACGCGGGCAGTCCGACGACGCCGGCGGTGAGCAGCAGGGACGCGGCCGCCACGGTCACGACGATGCGGGCCAGGCGCGACGACGGAGCGAGCGGGCCCGAGGTGAGGCTCACGAGGCGCGGGCGCCCGGTGCGGCGGGTGGAGGTCATCGAGTGGTTCCGATTCGTCGTGACGGCATCGAGCCCGGCCGGTCGCGCCGGGGTCGCCGTGCAGGACACGGTATCGCCGACGCCCGGTCCCGTACAGCGCCGCGGACGCGACGCCGCCGGGCGGTCGACCGGCGGTCGACCCCGAACTCTCAAGAACGACTTGAAACTAGCCGTCGAGTCGGTGAACGCGGGGCAGCCGAGACGGAGTGGCGAGCGTGTCGCCCGACCACGACAGGGGACGAGGAGGCGCGCGCAGCACCCGCCGTCGCCCTCGTTTTGCTTTTCCCCGCGATCATCCGTATGCTCTGTGATCGGTTGCTATGACGTCCTCGGACACGGCCCCATCGTTTAGTGGCCTAGGACACCGCCCTTTCACGGCGGCAGCACGGGTTCGAATCCCGTTGGGGTCACCAGCACCACTGCAAGACAGCACCGAGGCATCACCTGCACCAATCACAACAGAACATCGAGTACGCTGTGTCACAGCAGCAAGTTTGGCCCTGTAGCGCAGTTGGTTAGCGCGCCGCCCTGTCACGGCGGAGGTCGCCGGTTCAAGTCCGGTCAGGGTCGCCAAGGCGAGTTCATCGCCTGGGGGCTTCGGGCCCTCACGGCTGGGTAGCTCAGTTGGTAGAGCGTTCGACTGAAAATCGAAAGGTCCACGGATCGATGCCGTGTCCAGCCACAGAAGGCCCCGCTCAGGCGGGGCCTGACTCGTTTAACGGCATGGCCGGTGGTGGGCACCGCGGCATGGCCGGTGGTGGGCACCGCGGCATGGCCGCTGGTGGGACCGTCTCGTGAGCATCGGCCACGACCCCGCGGTCGTCTCCCTCCGCAGCCGCTGGCTCGACCCGCTCGTCGCCGGACTCGCGGCCCTGCTGCTCGGGGCCGCGTTCAGCTGGGTTCCCTCGTACTGGAGCGACGAGGCGACGACGCTGCAGGTGGCGCGCCTCCCCCTCGGCGAGTTGCTGGCGTTCGTGCACCAGCGCGACGCGGTGCACACGGTCTACTACCTCTTCATGCACTTCTGGGTCGGCGCCTTCGGCGAGGCCGAGGTGGCCACGAGGTTCCCGTCGGCCGTCTTCGTCGGGGCCGGGGCGGCCGGGGTGCTCGTCCTGACGCGGATGCTGACGACCCGTCGCACCGCGCTGCTGGCCGCCGCGGTCTTCGCGGTGCTGCCCCGCTTCACGCTCGAGGCCGCCGAGGCCCGGCCCTACGCCCTGTCGGTCGCCCTGGCCGTCTGGGTGACCGTGCTGCTGCTCGTGGCCTCCCGGCGTCACCGCCGACGCTGGTGGATCGGGTACGGCGCGGTCCTCGCCGGGTCGATCGCGACCTTCGTCCCCCTCGGCCTGATCATCGTGGTGCACGGCGTGTTCCTGCTGCTGGCGCCGGCACAGCGTCGGCGTCGCGGAGCCCGCCACCGCCTCCTCGGCTGGTCCGTCTCGACCGGGGCGGCGTTGTTCGTGACCTCGCCGGTCATCGGGACGGTCCTCGCCGAGCGCTCGCGCCTCCTGGGGGTGGCCGATCCGTCGACGGGGGCCGACGTCACCTGGTGGACGGTCCTGGTCGAACCGTGGTTCGTCACGGGCCTGGCCTTCGCCGTGGTCTCGGCGGTCCTGCTCATCCTGCTCGGCACCCGCCTCCGCGACCGCTCGCGGACGCCCGGCAGCGTGGTGTTGCTCGGCGCGCTCTGGGTCGCGTTGCCCGCCGGGCTGCTGCTCGCACTGGGGCTCGTCCTGTCGCCCGTGTACACGTCGAGGCTGGTGACCTTCTCGGCACCCGGCATGTGCCTGCTGCTGGCCGTGGCCGTCACCGGCTTCCGCCGGCGCTGGATCAGCATCGCCCTCGTCGCCCTGCTGGTGGCGGCCTCGGTGCCGACGTACGTGCTGCAGCGACTGCCGACCGGCAAGGGCGGCGGCAGCGACCTCTCGCAGCTCTCGAGCTACATCGAGAGCCAGGCGCGCCCGGGCGACGCGTTCCTGCTCGACGCGACCGGCACCGTGTCGACGCGACCCCGCCAGGCGATGTACGCCTACCCGGATCGATTCGCCGAGCTCGACGACGTGGCCTACGTCCGCTCGGGCCTGCCGTCGGGCTCGTACTCGGACGTCACCCTGCGTCTCGACGACGAGGACGACGCCGTCGAACTGGCCGACCGGCTGTCGTCGGTCGACCGCCTCTGGATCGCGCGGCTCTCCGTCGACGTCCTCAGCGAGGCCGACCTGCGGCAGCTCCGCGACCAGGGGTACGAGATCCGACAGGAGCACCGCACCGGTCGGAGCGTCGTCTACCTCTTCGCGCGACCGCCGGCCTGACGGTCAGGCCCGATGACCAGGCCTGACGGTCAGGCCTGGTGGTCAGGCTCGACCCTCAGCGACGCAGCTCGAGGGTGCAGCACTTGACGCCGCCGCCGCCGAGCAGCAGCTCGGAGAGGTCGACGCCGATCGGGTTGTAGCCGCGCTCGCGCAGCTGACGTTCGAAGCCGGTCGCCCGGGCGGCGATCACGACGTTGTGGCCGTCGGAGTACGAGTTCAGGCCGAGGATGGCGGCGTCCTCCTCGCTGACGAGGATCGCGTCAGGGAAGCGCTGCCGCAGGATCGCGAGCGACGCGTCGTCGAACGCGCTCTCGAGGTACGCGATGGTGTGGCGGCCGTCCACCGGCTCGGGGTCGAGCACGGCGATGGCGGTGTCGAGGTGGTAGAAGCTCGGGTTCACCAGGGTGAGGCTGACGACCTCGCGCCCGAAGACGCGACCGATCTCGTCGTGCGAGCTCGAGTCGCTGCGGAAGCCCGTGCCGGCCAGGATGACGTCGCCGACCAGCAGGAAGTCCCCTTCGCCCTCGTTGGTCTCGGAGGGCTCGGCGACCTCGAAGCCCGCCGAGGCGAACCACCGCATGTAGGCCGGGCCCTCGGCCTGGCGCTCGGGGTAGGTGAAGCGCGCGCCGTAGGCGACGCCGTCGAGGACGAAGCCGCCGTTGGCCGCGTAGACCATGTCCGGCAGACCCGGTTCGGGGTCGATAAGCTCGACGTCGAACCCCAGGCCGACGTAGGTGTCGTAGAGGGTCTGCCACTGGGCCAGCGCCAGCGAGGTGTCGGTCGGCGTGGTGGGGTCCATCCACGGGTTGATCTTGTAGCTGACGGTGAAGTGCTCGGGCCGACACATCAAGATGGTGCGGTGGCTGGCCACGCGGGTCGAGTCCCCCACGGCGGTCGCATCGGGCAGGTCGGTGGGTTCGATCGTCAGGCTCACCGGATCAGTGTCACATCGTGGGCGCGCACGAGGCCGAGCTCTCACGCACTTTTCTTGCGTATTTGTCAGCTCTGGTGCAGCATTCCGGCGTATGATGTCGTGGTGGACAATCTCGACTACGGCATCATCGACCTCCTGCGCCAGAACGCCCGCGCAGGGTACGGCGACATCGGCGCCTCGGTCGGCCTCAGCGCCTCGGCGGTGAAACGCCGCGTCGACCGCCTCGTCGCCGACGGGGTCATCAAGGGGTTCACCGTCCAGGTCGACCCCGCCGTCGACGGGCTCGGCACCGAGGCCTACGTCGAGCTGTTCTGCCGTGGCACCGTCTCGCCCCAAGAACTGCAGCGCATCCTCGGCACGGTCCCCGAGGTCGTCGACGCCGGTACGGTGACCGGCAGCGCCGACGCCATCGTCCACATGCGCAGCCGCGACATCCCGTCGCTCGAGGAGGCCCTCGAACGCGTGCGCAACGCCCCGAACGTCGACCACACCCGCAGCGCGATCGTGCTCTCGAAACTCATCAGCCGCCGCTCGGCTTGAGGCACGGCCCTGCGGTCGGAGGCTCAGGTCGGGCGGCTCGCAGGTCGGTTTGTGTCACGGGCCGTCCCGACTCGCAGCTCGATGCCGTAGGCCGGCCCGACCCGCAGATCGGCCCGACCCGCAGGCCGGTCAGAGTCGCAGGTCGGCCAGCGTGGGGTCGAGGCGTCCGTACCGGTGCGCCGTCAGCGAGACCGACTGCTCTCGCAGGAACGTCAGGAGTTCGATCCGCCCCTCCTCGGTCACCTCGCCAGACGAGATCGTGACGTCGGGGCTGCCCCGCAGGGCCCGGGCCAGCGCGGCGGGATCTCCGCCGATCGTCCGGATGCGCAGGCCGCGGTAGGCCGCGACCGCCTCGGGTGACGGAGCCGGTCTCGAGTCGTCGACCCGCGCCTCCTCGGTGGAGGCCCGCTCGCCCCCGGCGGCCTCGGCCAGCAGGTCGAGCACGTCCGGGCCGGCCACCTCGGCCGTGGGGCCCTGCAGCGCCCCCGCGGCCGCCCGCGCGACGAACGCCTCGTCGCTCTCGACGACGACGTCTCGCACCCGCACCGGCGACGAGGAGGCGCGCCACAGGTGCACGAGACCCGCCGGCAGCGGCACGGCCGAACTGATGGTCAGGGTCGACCCCGCCCGTGCCCCGGCGGCGACGAGCCGGACGAGAGCCGTCGGATCGGCCCCCGCGGAAAGTCGCAGCGTGACGGGGTGCGGACGGTAGCGGAGCACGTTGCGCTGGACGACGAGGCCGGTGACGTCACGGGCCAGGCCGAACTCGGACTGCCAGGCGCGCTGGTCGCTCTCGACGGCCGTCCGCAGCGAGTCGAACTGCTCGAACGACAGGGTGGGTCGGGCCGCGTCGACGAGACGGGTGACCCCCTCGGAGACGTCGTGCAGGCGCAGGGAGGGGCGCGGCTCGTGGGGACGGTGGCGCCAGGCCCCCTGGCCGATCAGGGCGTTCGGGCCGCCGGGCTTGAGACCCCGACCGATCGCCCGTCGACCCCACCCGCCGGGGGGCCTGCGCCGGACCCGGGCGCCCGTTGTCGGACCACCGACGACGAGGTCTCCGGCCCGCACGGTGTGCAGCCACTCGTCGATCTCGTCGACGTCGAGGGAGTGCAGACCCGCCACGTCACCGCCGTTCTCGGCGTTCTGCACCGCGATCGCCTCGGCCAGGGTCTCGACCGGGACGAGGCCGACGACGGGGACCTCGTGCGAGCGGGAGGCGAAGGCGCCGCGGGCGTCCACGCCGTCGCGCACGCCCGGCGAGCAGAGGGCCCCGGTCTCGTCGAGGGGACGCGGCTCGAGCAGCCACGACTCGCCGGGGCCGAGCACGGTCAGGACGTCGAGCTCGGACCCGGTCGGGGTGGAGGCGAGCGGGCCCATCACGGTGGCGACGTCGTCGGCCGGACCCACGACGACCGCCTCGAAGGCCTCGCGCAGCAGGCGACGGAACGTCTCACCGTGACCGACGGACCCGACGGCCAGCACCAGGTCGAGTGCTCCGTGACCACGGCCGGCGTGGTCGACGACGCTGGCGACGACGTCGGCGGCGGCGAGCTCGAGGTCGGCCGACGGGGTGACGACGAGCGAGGTGACCCCCCGGGTCCGCACGGCGAGGTCGAGGTCGGGGCGCACGTCGCGGAGGCCGACGGCCGTCTCGACCGCCCCGTGGGCGACCACCCGGTCGACCAGCGGGTGCGTCAGCAGGGCGCGTTCGTGGTCGGGGTCGTCCGCGACGACGAGGGCCAGGAGCGAGTCCGGGACGCCGACCGCCCAGAGCGCCTCCGCGACGACGGCGACCGCCCGACGCCGGCTCCGGGGCAACAAGACGACGACCGCGCTGCCGGCGCCGAACGCCGCGAGCACTCCTTCGACCGTTCCGGCGACGGGCGTGACGAGGTCGGGCACGACGACCGTCAGCCGCGGGGGCAGGTGCTCGGCCGTGTCGACCGCCGCGAGCCCTCGGGTCAGGACGGCCAGACGATGGGCCGAGTCGACGGCCGCACCGACCTCGTGGTCGGCCTCGGACAGGGTCGAACCGGACTCGCTGACGGACACCTCGACCAGGCGCGAACGCCGCAGGGCGAGCTCGCGGCCCGCCAGGTCGAGCAGCTCGGCGCGGGTTTCGGGGTCTTGGCCGCCCCAGGCCCCGCCGGCCGAGGAGGCGCGGGTCACCATCGCCTCGAGGGAGTCGTCGTCGAGGGCGCCGTCGTCCGAGGAGGCGGCCCCGAGGGAGGGGGCCGCGTCGGCGGTCTCGATGCCGGCGACCGACCGACGGGCGCGCCCGAGCACACCTCGGGCCCACCTCCGGTTGCCGTCGAGCGAAGGATCGGTGTCGGCCTCGGCCACGAAGTCGACGACGTGGTCGGGGCCCTCGTCGAGCGGGCCCGACCGGTCTCGACGGCGCCGGGGCACGGAGGGCAGATCGCCGACGGCCGCCACGGCGCGGTCGTGCCGGCGAGCCTCTCGCGCGAACGCCGCCTCGTGGTCGACGTCGAGGGCGCTCGAGAGGAATCCCTCGGGGTCGGCGAGCGCGTCGAGCCGGCCCACCAGGTGTCGCACGGCGGAGTCGAACTCGCCGGAGACGGTCACCGGCACCAGGAGGACGAGTGACCCGAGCTCGGAGCGGACGACCTCGGCGAGCCCGGGTGCGGCCCCCAGCCACATCTCGACGTCGAGCAGGTGGTCGGTGCCGTGGCGACGGGCGACCGTGACGGCATGGGCCAGGTCGAAGACGTCGTGCCCGGCGAGGCCGACCCGGGCGACCGCGGCGTTCTCGGGCCTCAGCGCGAACTCGACCAGCCGGAGGTGGCTCGCGTCGGTCTCGTGCTTGGCCTCGAAGGTGACGACGGGCCAGTCGTGCAGGCGGGCGTCGACGATCTCGTCGAGTCGCGACCCGCCCTTCACCAGCCGGACCGAGATCGGCGCGCCGCCCCGGTCGACGCGGTCACGGGCCCAGTCGGTGAGCAACCGCAGCGAGTCGAGCGCCTCGGGGACGTACGACTGGACGACGATGCCCGCCGTCACCGCCTCGAGCCCGGGTCGGTCGAGCAGTCGCGTGAAGACGTCGATCGTGAGGTCGACGTCGGCGTGCCGGTCGACGCCGAGGGTGAGGAGCGTGCCCGTCGACGCCGCCAGCTCGACCAGGGGCCGGAGCCTCGACTCGGCGAGGTCGCTCGTCTCGTCGAAGGCCCAGGGCGAGGTCGGGCCGACGAGCTCGCGGACGGTCGTCGTGACGCGCTCGACGTCGGGCCGCTCGATCAGGGCCCGGACCGCGGCGACCCGGCGCTCGGCCTGGGTCGGCCCCGACACCGTGGGCCCCCAGGCGGTGACGTCGAGCCGGACACCGTCGCCGCGCAGACCCGTGAGGGCCTGCGCGAGCTTCTCGGGTGGCGCGTCGACGAGCAGGTGCCCGACCATGTGGCGCAGCGTCCGCCGCGCGACCGGCATGATCGGCTTGGGTGCGATCGGGCCGAAGCCCCCACCGAACGAGATGGCCGCCCGGAGGTGCCAGGGCAGCAGGGCCGGCGTGCGTCGGCTGAGCGACTCGAGGGCCGATGCGCCCGCCCGGTCGTCCCCGGGGCGGACGACGCGGTCGGCGAAGTCGCGGGCGAAGTCGAGGCCGCGGGGGTCGCGCAGCACCTCGGTCAGGCGGGCGGCCGGGCCCTGCACCGGGACGGCACGCGCGGCGTCCCACCAGCGGCGGGCTGTCTCGACGGTCTGCTGCGTGACTTCGTCGGCGTGCACATCGGACATGGGTCGAGGATATGCCGCGCCACCGTCCCTACACTGGGCGAATGGCCGACGAACTCACCGACGAGGAGTGGGTCGTCTGGGACTCCTTCTACGCCATGAGACGGCGCCTCGACCGGGCCCTCGAGCTCCGTCTGCAGAGCGATTCGGGCGTGTCCGCCCCCGAGTACGAGATCCTCGTCGGCCTGGGCCGGAGCAGCGACCGACGCTCGCGCGTGCGGGACATCGCCGAGCAGATCGGCTGGGAGAAGAGCCGGGTCAGCCACCAGGTCACCCGCATGGAGCGCCGAGGGCTGGTGCGCCGCACCGAGTGCGCCTCCGATGCGCGGGGCACCTGGGTCGAGCTGACGCCTGACGGCCGCCGGGCCATGCTCGCGGCGACCCGGGGGCACACGGCCGCCATCAAGAGGTACTTCGCGGACGTGCTCGAGACGGACGCCGAGGTCGTCCGGGCGTTCTCGGGTCGCGTGCTCGAGGCGATCGGCACGGACGCGTCGCCCGACGCCCAGGCCTGACCCGCGCCTCCTCTGCGTCCCGACGCGGACGCGCGGTCGTCGCGGCCACCTCGGCGGTCTCGGCCCTCTCGGCCGTGCCGGCCGTGCCGGCCGTGCCGGCCGCGTCAGTGGAAGCGGTGGTCCTGGATGGTCATGCGCGGGCCGAACCTCGGCTTCGAGAAGCCGCTGCCCGTGATCAACCGCATGACGCGTTCACGGTGGCCGCGCCACGGCTCGAGCAGCTCGAGCATGCCGTCGTCGTCCACGGGACGGCCGATGAGCGCCCATCCGACCACGGCGGGTAGGTGGTAGTCGCCCACGCTGGGGCTGTCGGGGTCGCCGTGCGCACGCTGCGTCGTCTCGGCGGCGGTCCAGACGCCCACGCCGGGGATCGACCGGAGGCGCGTCGCGACCTCGTCGCCACCCCGACCGAGGGCGAGCGTGCGCTCGAGTGCGGGCGCCACCGCACAGACCCTCATGACGGTCGCCGATCGCTGCGGCCCGACGCCGGCCCGGTGCCACTCCCAGCTGGGGATGCGGCGCCAGCCCTGGGCGTCCGGCGGCACGACGAGCCCCTCGGGTGCCGGACCCGGTGCCGGCGTGCCGTGTCGACGCACGAGCTGCCGCCACGCACGCCAGGCCTCGACGCTCGTGACCTTCTGCTCGAGGATCGCCGGGACGACGGCCTGCAGCACGAGGTTGGTGCGGGTCAGCCGGAGCCCCGGTTGCCGCCGGCGGGCGTCGGCCAGGAACGCGTTCGTCGTGACGTCGAGCCCCGACCAGTCGTCGCCGCGGCCCAGCAGCTCGGGTACGTGCTCGATCGCCCAGGCGGCTCCCGGCCCCCACGCGTCAGCGCGGACGGACGAGGAGGCGCGGCTCGCCGACACGCAGAGCGTCGCCTCGCCCGCCGGGGTGCGCAGGGCGAGCCACGTCCGGTCGCCGTCGACCCGGAACGAGGGATCGCCCGAGCCGCGACCCAGGGGCCGCAGGGTGGCCCGGACGTCCACCGGGCGTGCCGACGAGTAGACCGTCCCGAGCCGTCGGTCGTCCGCGGCGGGAGCGGCCCCCCTGCGCTCGAGCTGATCCATGTCGCGATGGTAGACGCTCCCGCCGACAACCCCTCTTGCGTCATGACTCATGTCTGTGTGATATTTTATGCGTCGGCCATCCGCCGCCCGTGCACGAGACGAGAGACACCGAGCAGACCCGATGACGATCACCACGAGACCCCTGTCCGCACCCCCAGGTGCACGCCTCACCTCCTCCGCGCCCGGCCGACCGAACCGCCACCACCAGGGCGATGCCCACGGTCCCGACGTCGCCCCGGCCGCTCCCCCGGTCCGGCGGGCCGTCGCCCGTCGGGCCAAGCGGGCGATCGACGTGGTCGGGGCCGTCGCCGCTCTGACCACTCTCGCTCCCGCGCTCGCCCTCGTCGCCCTGGCGGTGCGACTCGACAGCCGCGGCCCGGTCCTCTACCGCCAAGAACGCTGTGGGCTCGACGGCCGGACCTTCGAGATGCTGAAGTTCCGATCGATGGCCGACTCCGATCGGGCCGTCGCGATCATGCCCGAGGCGAACGACGCCGACGGGCCGCTCTTCAAGCTCCGCGTCGATCCGCGTGTGACCCGGGTCGGCCGCGTGCTCCGCAGACACTCGCTCGACGAGCTGCCACAGCTGGTGAACGTGCTGCGGGGCGAGATGAGCCTGGTCGGGCCGCGCCCGGCCTTGCCGCGAGAGGTCGCCCAGTACTGCAGCCGCGCCCGCCAGCGCCTGACGGTGCTGCCGGGGCTGACCGGCCCGTGGCAGGTGGGGGGCCGCTCCGACCTCGACTGGGACGCCGGGCTCGACCTCGACCTCGGCTACGTCCACGGCTGGACGCCGACGACCGATGCGCGGCTGCTCGTGCAGACGATCGGCGCCGTCGTCCGGCCCTCCGGCGCGTACTGAGCGAGACGCGGCACGCGTTCCCCGGACCCGACCGCCGACCAGACCCCCGAAGCGGAGCCACCATGACCGACCACCGTGCCCGCAGACGACGCCGCTCGTTCTTCCGACGCCACCGTCTCGCCATGACGAGCCTGCTCGTGCTGGTCGGCGTCGTGATCACGGGGGTCGGGGCACTGGCGATCTTCGGTCTCACCACGATCCGGTCGGCGGAGGACGCCCTCGACGACGTCGGCACCCTGACCGACTACGCGGGCCGTCCCGCCCCCGCCACCGACGGCTCCGTCAACCTGCTGCTCCTCGGGTCGGACAGCCGCGAGCCCGTCGACGACCGCGATCTCGGGGGCTCCGGGCCGCGACGGGCGGACACGATCATGGTCGCCCACATCGCCGCGGACCGTCACTCCGTCGAGCTCGTGTCGATCCCTCGCGACACCTGGGTCGAGGTGCCGGGCCACGGCCAGGCCAAGGTCAACGCCGCCCTGGCCTGGGGCGGTGTCCCGCTCCAGACCCGGACGATCGAGGCGATGACGGGCGCACGCATCGACCACGCCGCCGTCGTCGACTTCGGTGGCGTCGAATCGATCGTCGCGACGTTGGGTGCCGTGACCGTGCAGAACGACGTCGAGTTCCGTCGAGGAGATCGCGTCTTCGCCGAGGGAGCCGTCACCCTCGACGGTCCGAGCGCTCTCGAGTACGTGCGCGAGCGCTACGCCTTCGCCGACGGCGACTTCCAGCGCATGCGCAATCAACGAGCCCTGGTGGCCGGCATCACCGACCGCCTGGTCAGCACGCGCACCCTGACCGATCCGGCGCGCGTCTCGGCGTTCGTCGAGACCACTGCCGGTCACGTCGGGGTGGACAGCTCGTGGACCACGAGCGACATGATCGGCCTCGGCCTCTCGTTGAGACAGCTCCGACCGTCCGACGTGACGTCCTTCACGATGCCCGTCTCGGGCACCGGCACGTCACCCGACGGGCAATCGATCGTCGTCGTCGACGACTCGATGCTCGACGACCTCCGTCGGGCGTTCGCCGAAGACGACCTCGAGGCGCTCAGCCCCCCTGCGGGCTGAGCGAACGGATCAGAGCGGCCACTGCCGGGCCCCAGCCGCCACCCGTCGCACCGGGCGACACCCGCACGGCATCCGAGAACGTCCGCCACGAGCTCGGTGGCAGTCCGAATCCACACGAGATCAACCCATGGGCCAGACGGGGCTCGAGGATGTCGAGTTCGCGGGACAGCGCCGGTGATCGTTCGACCGAGGCGAGTCGCCTGATCGTGGCACCCAGGCAGGTCAGGGTCGACAGGGGCGCCGGGGCCCCTTCGGACCTCGTCGCGAGGGGGAGCAATTGGCTCGTCACCGCCGCGATCTCGGCCCGGTCGGCGCCGCCGCCCGTCGGGTGTCGACCGGCCGACCACGACACGAGTCGTGCGTACAGGTCGCGGGCGGCGACGACGTCGGCGACCTCGGGGCGAGCGACCCGCGTGTAGCGGTTCGGAGCCATGTCGACGAGGCCCCTCTCGTCGAGCCGCTCGAGAGCGGAACGGACGGGAGTCCGCGAGACGCCCAGCCAGGTGGTGAGTTCGTCGTCGGCGAGCCTCTCGCCGGGCGTCAGGGTGCCGTCCAGGATCGCGACGAGGATCATCCGGTAGACGTCGTCGCTGAGGCGTGGTCGGACGAGGGTCGCGCGGGCGCCGGCCCTCGCGACGTCGTCACCCCGGGGGAGGACGCGACGGTCCTCGACGACGGCGGACGCCCCGAGCGGATCGGACGCCCCGTCCCGGGCGACGTCGGGAAGGTCGAGCCTCGAGGTGACCCGTTCGCACGCCTCGGCCGCGGCGTCGACCAGCCCGCCGCCGAGTGACCGACGAACCTCGACGAACACGTCGGCGACGACGTCGAGATCGTCGGCGGACAGCTCTCGGAGGTGATGGCGCAGGGGCAGCGTCAGACGACGCGCGTGTCGGACGGCGAGGCGGCCGAACACGTTGTCGTCGACGGCCGACCACACCGCCGCCCAGGAGTCGCCGACCGCGTCGACCTCCTCGACGGAACCGTCCGCCGAGGAGGAACGGGCGCGGCAGTCGTCGACGAGGCCCGACAGGCGTCGATCGAGCCCGGTTCGTTCGTCGTGACCCGCCGACGCCACGACGGCCGCGAGCAGGGCGCACCCGACCGCCAGGAGGTCGACGGCGACCTCGCGGCGAGGGACCACGACGCTCGTCGCCCTCCGGGCCGAGATCTCGGCCAGTCGCACCTGCTCGAGCTTCGCGATGGCGACCCGGATCGGCGTCCGCGAGACACCGAGCCACGTCTCGCAGTCGGCGTCTCGCAGGCGCTCGCCCGGTCGCAGCGTGCCGTCGAGGATCGCCTCGACCAGGTACTCGAAGACGGCGTCCTTCTGGAGGCGCCGAGGGATGACCGGACGGGCGGGGGTCGGGACGGGCATCGTCGCCTTTCGTCGGTGTCTGGAATTCCGGGTACCAGCATAAGGCATTCATGCCTCAGGCGTACGGCGCTCCCCCACCGGCCTGCCCCTAGGATCTCCTGGTGGCGACCCCGAACATCGTGTTGTTCTATGCCTTCACACCGCTCGGCGATCCCGAGGCGATGCGTCTGTGGCAGCGCGACCTCGCCGAGTCCCTGCACCTGCGCGGGCGCGTCCTCGTGTCCCACCAGGGCCTCAACGGCACGCTCGGAGGCGACCTGCCCGACGTCAAGCGCTGGCTCAAGAAGACCCGGCAGCACCCGGCCCTGGGCGGGCTCGACGTCAAGTGGAGCGAGGGCACCGGCGCCGACTTCCCCCGCCTGTCGGTCAAGGTGCGCGACGAGATCGTGACGTTCGGCGCTCCCGACGAACTGCAGGTCGACGGGTCCGGCGTGGTGGGCACCGGTGAGCGGCTGTCCCCCGACGAACTCCACGAGCTCGTCGACCGTGAGCAGGTCACCTTCTTCGACGGGCGCAACGAGTACGAGTCACGCATCGGTCGGTTCCGAGGCGCCGTGGTGCCCGACGTGGCCACGACCCGCGACTTCGTGGCCGAACTCGACAGCGGGCGCTACGACCACCTCAAGGACCAGCCCGTCGTCACCTACTGCACGGGCGGCGTGCGCTGCGAGGTGCTGTCGTCCCTCATGACGTCGCGGGGGTTCTCGCGGGTCTACCAACTCGACGGGGGTGTCGTGCGCTACGGCGAGCGCTTCGGCGACGACGGCCTGTGGGACGGTTCGCTCTACGTCTTCGACGGTCGCGGGTCGGTCGAGTTCAGCGACCACGCGGCCGTGATCGGTCGCTGCGAGGTCTGCGGCACCGCGACCAGCCGCATGCAGAACTGCGTCGAGGTGCAGTGCCGACGGCAACTGGTCGCCTGCGACGGGTGCGGTGCACGAGGCGACGTGACCTGCGACCGGCACCGCGCCTCCTCGTCCCTGACCGGCGGCGGACCCGCGGTGCTGTGACCTCGGTCGAGGCTCCGGCGTAGGGTCCCCGGCATGACTGAGACCAACGACATCAAGAAGATCGGCGAGGTCCTCGACGCGGGCCGCATCGGCATCCTCACCACGCAGAGCAGCCACGGCCACCTCGTGAGCCGGCCCCTCGCGATCGTCGATCGCGACTTCGACGGCAAGGTGTACTTCTTCACGCGCGACCCCTCCCCCAAGGTCGACGACGTCAAGGCGCACCCGCAGGTGAACGTCGCCGTCGAGACCGGCAAGGGCTACCTGTCGCTCGCGGGCAAGGCCTCGATCGTCAAGGACTCCGGGCTGATCGACGAACTGTGGACGACCGGGGCCGAGGCCTGGTTCGACAAGGGCCGCGAGGACCCGACCGTCGCACTGCTCGAGGTCGACGTCGACACGGCCGAGTACTGGGTCAGCAACGAGCCCAAGGCCGTCACCCTGTTCAAGTACGCCAAGGCCGCCGTGACCGGCGGACACCCGAAGAACGTCGCCGACACCGGCACCGTCTCGCTCTAGCCGAGGAGGCGCGGCGCGGGTCGTCCTCGACGGCCCGCGCCCCCGGTGGCTCGCGCCCCGTGGTGGTCCGTACCCGCCCCGGTCACCCGCAGGTGACGGTCCGACCGTCGCTGTTCACGTAGTCGCCGGGACCGAGCTGGGCACAGGTCGTCGCGAGTTGCGAGTAGTAGTCGAGTGCCGCGATGGCGTACACGAGGCTCAGGACGATGACGATCGAGGCGACGACCATGCCGGTCAGCGCGAGGGGGGCCGGGCGGCCGGCGGCTCGGGCGCGTCGCGCCGCCACGATGCCGAACACCAGGCCGAGGGGCGCGAAGAAGACGCCGAAGACGATCGACGCGATCGCGAGACCGCGGCCCTCGTCGTCGGTGCGGGGCGGTGCCGACGACCAGTCGTCGTCGGCGGGGAAGAAGTACGAGCCGAGGCCTGCGTTCTCGGCCCGGGCGTCGGGTGCGGAGCCGGTCTCGGGCACGGGACCGGGCGGCGGCGCCCAGACCTGACGACCGTCGGAGTCCCACGTCGGCGCGGCGGCCTGCTGGCCGACGGGCTGCTGGCCGACGGGCTGCGACGAGGGGGGCTGCGACGCCGCGGGCTGGGGGAAGAACGGCTGCTGCTGTCGCGTGGCGGGCATCGACGATGCGCCGGAGGGGTCGAGCGGCCAACCGCGATCGGCCACGCCCGCCTCGGGGTGCACCGGGCGAGGCGGACCGAACGGGAACTCGCCCCGGTCGGGCTCGGTCGGCGCGGGTCGGGCGAACCGGGCCCACGGCGACGGCGGACGCCCCGGCTGCTCGTTGCTCATGCAGGCGAGGGTAGTACGGCCGCCTGCGCGACCGGCAGGGCGGTGACCGGGCCCGTGGACAGGTGCCGCGCCTCCTCGTGGTCCATGATGGGTCTCGACCTCGGCCCGTCGATCGGGCCCTTCGATGCGATGGAGCCCCTCGATGCGAATCGGAATCCTCACCAGCGGTGGCGACTGCCCCGGTCTCAACGCGGTCATCCGCGGTGCCGTGCTCAAGGGCACGCAGATCCACGGACAAGAGTTCGTCGGCTTCCGCGACGGCTGGCGAGGCGTCGTCGACGGCGACGTGATGCCCCTCACCCGCAAAGAGATCCAGGGCATCGCGAAACAGGGCGGAACGATCCTCGGGACGAGCCGCACGAACCCGTTCGAGGGCGACGGCGGCGTCGACCGCATCGCCGAGAACATGGAGCGCTTCGGCATCGACGCCATGATCGCCATCGGCGGCGAGGGCACCCTGGCCGCGGCCAAGCGCCTGACGGACGCGGGGCTCAAGATCGTCGGCGTGCCCAAGACCGTCGACAACGACCTCGGGGCGACCGACTACACCTTCGGCTTCGACACCGCGGTCCAGATCGCCACCGACGCCATGGACCGCCTGCGCACCACCGGCGACTCGCACAGCCGCTGCATGGTCGCCGAGGTCATGGGCCGGCACGTGGGCTGGATCGCCCTGCACTCGGGCATGGCCGCCGGTGCCCACGCGATCCTCATCCCCGAGCAGGCGACCAGCATGGACCAGATCGTCGAGTGGGTGCAGTCGGCCTACGACCGGGGTCGGGCACCGCTGGTGGTCGTCGCCGAGGGCTTCGTGCCCGACCACGAGAGCGACGTGCACTCCGAGCGCGGCCTGGACGCCTTCGGCCGCCCGCGCCTCGGCGGGATCGGCGAGCGACTCGCCCCCGTCATCGAGGAGCGCACGGGCATCGAGACCCGCGCCACGACGTTGGGGCACATCCAACGCGGCGGTACGCCCACGTCCTACGACCGCGTGCTCGCCACGCGACTCGGCATGGCGGCGAGCGACGCGGTGGTCGAGGGTCGCTGGGGGCGCATGGTCGCCCTGCGGGGCACCGAGATCGTCCACGTCTCGTTCGAGGAGGCCCTCGACAGCCTCAAGGTCGTCCCGCAGCACCGCTACGACGAGGCCGCGATCCTCTTCGGCTGAGGGGCGGCCGCCGGTGGGCGGTGGCCGGTGGGCGGTGGCCGGTGCGCGGTGGCCGGTGGGCGGTGGCCGGTGGGCGGTGGCGCGGGGTCCGTCGCACAGGCGATGTGCGCCCGGCCGGAGTCTGACAGTCTCGACGCATGATCACGTTCATCGTGGTGGGGGCGATCGGACTCCTGCTCCTGCTCGTCAGCATCGTCGTGGGCGACCTGCTCGACGTCGTCGACGTCGGCGACGGGCTCGTCTCGGGCGTCGCCCTGGGCGCGGCCCTGGCCATCTTCGGGCTCGCCGGGGTCGTCACGTCGCAGACCGACCTCGCCGCGGGGTGGACCTACGCCGTCGCCGTGGGCATGGCCCTCGTCGCCCTCGTGCTGATCCAGCTCGTCGTCCGCCGCGTGACGCGCCGCGAGAGCGGGGGTCACTGGTCGCCCGTCGGGTTCGTCGGCGTCACGACCGAGGCCACCGGCCCGGCCGGCGGCGAGGTCCGGCTCGACGACGTCCGCGAGCTCGAGCGGAGGCTCGCGACCAGCGACGCGCGCATCGAGCGCGGCGTCCGCGTCCGCGTCGTGGCCGAGAACGGCCCGCGCGTACAGGTCGAGGCGCTCGACGCCGGCGAGACCTCCGCGTCACGTGATCCCCAGACCAACTGAAAGGAAGCCCCGTGGACTTCATCTCCTCGAACGTCAGCGTCGTCGCCATCGTCGTCGCCGTCGTCATCGTGCTCGCCCTGCTGTCGTTCGTCGCCAGCCGCGTCCGTCGCGTCCCGCCGAACGAGGCCCTGATCGTGGTCGGCCGTGGCGCCGAACGGTCCGAGGGCGGCGGCATCTCCAGCCCGCAGAAGGTCATCATCGGTGGCCGCACCTTCGTCTGGCCGATCTTCCAAGAGGGCTTCAAGCTGTCGCTCGAGCAGTACCAGACCCCGGTCGAGGTGCAGGCGATCGACGCCAACTACATCCGCACCGCCGTGAAGGCCACGGTCAACTTCAAGGTGACCGGCACCGAAGACGGGGTGCGCCGTGCCGCCCAGCGCTACCTGCTGCAGCAGCAGCAGCTCCCGGTCATCGTGCAGCAGTCGCTCGAGGGGTCGATCCGCGGTCTCATCGGCGGTCAGCCGGTCGACGACCTGGTCAAGAACTTCTCGCGCCTCGCGGCCGACGCCGTGAACGAGACCAAGGGCGAGCTCGCCGAGCTCGGCCTCCAGATCGAGACCATGAACATCCGCGAGATCGAGACGCCGGGCAGCACCTACCTCGCCGACCGCGGTCGTGCCGAGGCGGCCGTCGCCAAGCAGAACGCCGACGTGGCCGAGGCCGAGGCCGAGCGCATCGCCGCCCTGGCCCGCATCGGCAACACGCAGCAGACGGCCGAGCGTCAGCTGCAGCTCGACGTCCGCCAGGCCCAGATCAAGGCCGAGACCGATCGCGCCCAGGCCGAGGCCGCCGCCGCCGGTGAGCTCGCCCGGGCCATGCAAGACAAGCTGGTCGCCGAACAAGAGAGCATCGCCGTGGCCGAGCAGGCCAAGGTCAACCAGGAGCGACTCAACATCGAGGTGCGCCAGCCCGCCGAGGCCGCGGCCTACGCGTCCGTGCAGAACGCCGAGGCCGAGCGCGACGCCGCCAACGCCGCCGTCGAGGCCGAGGCGTTCCGCCGCACCCAGCTCGCCGACGCCGCCCGCAACGCGGCCGAGAACGAGGCCGCGGCCGTCGAGGCCGCCGGTCGCGCCGAGGCCGCGGCGATCAAGGCCAAGGGTCTCGCCGAGGCCGAGGCCGTGGACGCGCTGGCCGAGGCGCAGGGCAAGTTCGGCCAGGCGGCACTCGCCTCGCAGGTCATCTCGCGCCTGCCCGAGATCGCCCGCGAGATGGCGGCGCCGATGGGCAACATCGACGCCCTGACGGTGGTGTCGACCGACGGTGCCAACGAGCTGACCAAGTCGGTCGCCAACAACATGACGCAGCTGCAGGACGTCGTGAAGGCCACGACGGGGCTCGACCTCGTCAGTGCGCTGGGCGGGTTCCTCGGGGGCAAGGCGGGAGCGTCCGGCCCCGTCGATCGCGTCTGACCGCACCCGCGTAACCTCGATCGCATGCGTGCGATCGTGGTCGAGAAGGACAGGGCCGCCGAGCTCCGGGAGCTCGACGAGCCGGTCGCCGGACCAGGTGACGTCGTCGTCGACGTCACCTGGTCCGGCGTCAACTACAAGGACGGTCTCGCCCTGCGCGGTGACCCCGGGGTCGCCCGGGTCGATCCTCTCGTGCCCGGCATCGACCTGGTCGGCGTCGTGGCGTCCTCGGGGTCGTCACGTTTCGCACCGGGCGACGAGGTGCTGGTCAACGGTGCGGGCCACGGCGAGACGAAGGCGGGCGGCTTCGCCGAACGCGTCGTGGTCGACCCGGGCAGCGCCGTCCTGCTCCCCCCGGGCATCGACGGGCGGCGCGCCGCCGCCATCGGCACGGCGGGTTTCACGGCGATGCTGAGCGTCCTCCGGCTCGAACGCGACGTCGGCCCCGACGACGGCGACGTCGTGGTGACCGGTGCGGCCGGAGGCGTCGGGTCGGTGGCGATCGCGGTGTTGAGCCGCCTCGGGTACTCGGTCAGCGCCTCCTCGGGTCGCCTCGCCGAGCAGGGCGACTACCTCCGCTCGCTCGGGGCCTCGGCCCTGGTCGACCGCGACGAACTGTCCGGTGCGGGGAAGCCGATGCAGCGGGCCCGCTGGGCCGGCGGCGTCGACTCGGTCGGGAGCCACACCCTCGCCACCGTCCTGGCCCAGACCCGCTGGGGCGGCACCGTCACGGCCTGCGGGCTCGCCCAGGGCGCCGACCTGCCGACGACGGTGCTGCCGTTCATCCTGCGGGGCGTGACCCTGGCCGGCGTGAACTCGGTGGAGGCACCGCTCGACCTGCGCCAGCGCGCCTGGGACCGACTGGCACGAGACCTCGACCTCGACCTCCTCGACTCGATGACCGGCGAGGTCGCCCTGGCCGACGTGGTGGGCGCCGGCGAGGCGATCCTGGCGGGCCGGACCCGGGGGCGGACGGTCGTGCGCGTCGGCGGATCGCACATCTAGAACTCCGGATCACCCATACGTACTCAGCCCTCGGGTTTATGCTCGACATGTCGGCGACCGGTTCAGGGCCGGGTCGACGAACCGACCGACCGCGGTGCCGAGCGCCGTCGACCGTCGGCACCTGACCGCAGACACGACGGAGGCCCCCGATGCCGATCCCCCAGAACGACGACCAGACGCCCGCCCCTCGCCGCCTGTTGCGCGACGTCGTCTACGACAAGATGTTCGCCGCGATCATCGACGGCACCCTCGAGTTCGGTGAGCGCCTGAACGACGACCAGCTCGTGGCCTGGCTGGGCGTCTCCCGCACGCCCGTCCGCGAGGCGATCGCCAAGCTCGCCGACCAGGCACTGGTCGACATCGAGGCCAACCGCTACACGCGCATCGTCGACCCGTCCTACGGCGAGTTCGTCGACACCGTCGACGTCGGTTACGCCGTCTGGTCCCTCTTCGTCGAGCGGGCCGTGCCCAAGCTCGACAAGGCTCAGCGTGCCGAGGTCGTCGGCCTCCTCGACACCCGGGCCAAGGCCTTCAAGGCGAAGAAGGAAGAAGACATCGCGGGCCTCGTGCGGGCCAACGAGATCCTTCTGGCCGCGGCCGACAGCGAGTCCCTGACGCGACTGTGGTCGAACACCGGCCCGCGCCTCCTGCTGCTCCTGCGTCGTCCGTCGGCCAACGGCATCTTCGACTTCCCGCAGGCGCACGCCTTCACCGTGGCGTTCCGCGACGCCGTGAAGGCGGACGACGCCGCGGCGGCCGCCGCCGTCGTGCGCGAGCAGCCCGCACGCCTGCAGGGCCTGTTCGACCAGGTGCGCGAGGCG
The DNA here is from genome assembly GCF_014839405.1 of Frigoribacterium sp. CFBP 13605. Lineage (NCBI taxonomy): Bacteria > Bacillati > Actinomycetota > Actinomycetes > Micrococcales > Microbacteriaceae > Frigoribacterium > Frigoribacterium sp. CFBP 13605. The sequence goes on from NZ_JACYNS010000022.1 coordinate 31,206, forward strand.
GGCATCTACCGCGCGTGACCGTCGCCCCCTCCGTGGCCGCCCCGGTGCCGCCCGTGCTCGACGTCGTCGCTGCACGGGTGACCCGGGGCGGTCGTGATCTGCTGCACGACGTGTCGTTGCGCGTGGACTCCGGCGAGCACTGGGCGCTGATCGGCCCCAACGGAGCCGGCAAGACGACGCTGCTGACGTTGTGCGGTGCGCTCGGCCACCCGACCGCGGGCACGGTCGACGTCCTCGGCCGCCGCCTCGGGCGCGTCGAACTGAGCGAGCTGCGTCGCCACATCGGCCACGTCGATCCGCGCCATCGCATGGTCGGCGACGCCACCGTTCGCGAGGTCGTGCTGACCGGCTTCACGGGCAGCAGCGACCCGGTGCCCCGCTGGGTGCCCACCGACGAGCAGGAGGCGCGGGTCGTCGACCTCGTCGCGAGCGTCGGTCTCTCGTCCCGCCTCTCGGCACGGTGGAGCGTGCTGTCCCAGGGCGAACGCGGTCGGGCGCTGATCGCCCGCGCCCTGGTCTCTCAGCCGGCCCTGCTGCTGCTCGACGAACCGGCGACGGGACTCGACGTCGCGGCGCGGGAACACCTGCTCGACACCGTCGACGAGCTGCGCACGACCCACCGTGCGATGTCCTCCGTCACGGTGACCCATCACCTCGAGGACCTGCCGAGCAGCACGTCGCACGCCCTGCTGCTACGCGACGGCCGGGTCTTCGCCACCGGACGGGCCGACGACGTGCTGACGTCCGAGCTCGTGTCGGGCGCGTTCGACCACCCGCTCGTGGTCGATCGGGCCGGCGGCCGCTGGTCGGCCCGCGCCCGCCGCCGCTGACCTCCGGCCGTGCCGGCGGGCCGG